>CALJKZ010000713.1 GCA_937983085.1 uncultured Gemmatimonadales bacterium | reverse complement strand
GCTGGATGGCCTCGATGTCGAGGCCCTTCGTCTCGGTCATGGGCGAAGCTCTTTCGTCCGTTCGGGTGTGCGCTTCCTGGGTCGCGGTATGGTAATGGATGCGCGGGCGGCCCCAAGGGTTGGCCCCGAAACGTCGCTGGCCTCCCACCCCACCGAAAGTGTCCCCTACAGAGGACACTTCACCTCTACCGCGGACTGCTTCAACTCCCTACCGCTCAGCAAGTTACGAGGTTCCGAGCCCTTCGGCATGCTCGGTGCACCTACACCCCCCTACGCGGTCGGGTCGGCCCTCGGGTCGGCAGACGGAGGGAGGGTCCCTCCGACCGACTGCTTCAACGACGGACAGGGATCCGTCCATAGAGAAGGGGGAGTACCATGAAACGCGAACTCATGTCGGTTCTCATCGGAGCCGCGATACTCGTTCCCATGGATGTCGAGGCCCAGCGGGGCCGCGGCGGTGCAGCGAACGACGAAGGCCGGGTCCAGAAGCTCGAGCCTGTCACCACCGGCGGGCGCCTCGCGCCTCGGGGCCGGGTCGCCGCACGAGCTCCCTACGCTCGCAATCGAGTGGTCTACAGCAGCCACTCGGCCTACCGGGTGCCTCGCTTCTACCGGGCCGGTCGATGGAACCGCGGCTACCGTGACGACCGGATCCGGGTGCGACTCGACTACGGCCGCGCGCCGATCTTCGTCCGCAACCGGCACCGCTTCGACAACCGGCTCAACCAGGGTGAGCTGCGGCGCGTCCTGGGCCACGCCACCGTCGATCGCCTTCGTCGGATCGGTCGACGGGCCGGGCTACGCGGCGCCGTCCGCGGCCATTGGGTCGATACCCGTCGCCAGGGTCTGATCCTGGTGGTGACCATGGAGCGCGTGGATCTAGCCGAGTTCATCGACTACGACCGGGACGGGTGGATCGACGACTCGTACCTCTTCCGTCACGATCGGGGTCGGCGTTGGGTCGACCGCTGACGAAGGAACCGCTTTGAAGCAGGTGCGGTGCCCGTCGGGTGGAACTCCACCCGTCCCCCCGGAGGCCGACCCCCGGCGGGCCCGCCCTGGCCCCGCGGACCGGAAACGGTTCGCGGGGCTTCCTTCAAGGCGCGACGATCAGCCGGAGCCCCGCACCTCCGCCGCACGCTCCGTCATCCCTCGGGCTTCCAGGTGGTCGACGAGGGCGTCACGCGCCCGGACGGCGCGTTCGTCGTCCTCCCCGAACGTCGTGACCAGAATCGAGTGGGCCTCTTCGAGGAAGCGGCCGGCTTCATCGGCCCGGCCCATGCGGTCCAGCGTGATCCCGAGCTCCAGTCCTGATGCGGCGACGTGCCAATGGCCTTCGGGCAGACCCGCGGAGCGTACGTCGTAGGCCTCCTGCAGCAGCGCCTCCGAGCGCTCCAGGGCCCCGTCGTCACGGAGGACACGACCGAGACTCGTCAGCGGGTAGGCAAGGTTGGCGTGCCCGGGAGGAAGCGCCTCGCGATGGGCCTGGAGCGCCGTCTCCAATCCCTCTCGCGCTTCTTCGACCCGCCCGATGCGCTCCAGGAGGGAGGCGAGGGAGTACGCCGATGCGGCCACGTAGGGATGCCCGTCGGGGAAGATCTCGGCGAGCATCTGGTACGTCTGCCGGCGGTAGGGCACGGCTTCGTCGCCCCGCCCCACGGCGAAGAGCATGTTGGCCAGGTTGCCCATGCTCGCCGCGATCTCCACGTGGGGGCCGTCGAAGGTCGCCCGGCGGATGGCCAGGCCCTCCTCCACCAGCGCGATGGCCTCCTGGGCACGCCCCAACTCCTCCAGCGTGCTGGCCTTCTGATTCAGGGCGGCGGCCACCTCGAGGTGATGGTCGCCGTAGACCTGGCGGACCATGGGGAGCCCTTCGTCGATGGCCT
The DNA here is from genome assembly GCA_937983085.1 of uncultured Gemmatimonadales bacterium. Lineage (GTDB taxonomy): Bacteria > Gemmatimonadota > Gemmatimonadetes > Longimicrobiales > Gaopeijiaceae > UBA2589. The sequence goes on along the minus strand of CALJKZ010000713.1, from coordinate 3,584 downwards.
CCAGCGACTCCTCCACGAGGCCCGCCGTGCGGAGCATGTCGGTGAGACTCACCAGGGCGCTCGCCAGATCCGCGTTGGGCTCCGGATCTACGGCTCGATACGCCGCCACGGCCGCACGGCCGAGCTCCGCCGACTCTTCGATCTCTCCCAGCTCCTGGAGGGATGCCGAAAGCCAGTCCAGTGCGGACGCCACCTGCACCGTCTCGTCGGGATACTCCATGCGGAAGAGGTCGAGGGACTCCCGGTGCATGGCCACCGCGCTCTCGTAGTCGCCGAGCTCGTAGTGGAGTGCCCCACGTTCCTGGTAGGCGTACGCCAGATCGGCGCTCGTGGCGTCGGGGGACTGGGCGCGCACCTCCACGGCCGCGTCGAGGAGAGGTTCGGCGGCGGCGTACTCCCCGAGGCCGCGGAGCACGCGACCGAGAACGAGGGCGAGGGACGCCTGGATCTCCGGCTCTGCCTCCAACTCCTCGAGGACCTCGGCCGCACCCCGGTCCAAGATCTCACGCACCGTCACGTCGTTGGACGACGCCTGGTTCGGGTCGGCCTCGATGAACAGCCCTTCGAGGAAACCGCTGACCCGCTCGGCCGCCGCGCGCTGGGCCTCGGCCCGGTCCCGCTCCCGCGCCACCGCACGCGCCTGGAGCACGGCGTTGATCCCGAAGGTGACGCCCAGGATGAGGAGGAGGGCTCCGCCGCTCACCACGCCGGCGTTGCGACGCAGCATCTTGCCCGTCCGGTAGCGCCAGTCGTCCCTCCGGGCCCGGATGGGAAGCCCACGCAGATGCAGTCGAACATCGTCGGCGAGGGCCTCCACCGACGGATACCGCTCCTCGGGCTCCTTTCGCAGAGCCAGGGAGACGATGGCGTCCAGGTCACCCACCAGCCGGCGGCGTCGCGACTGGTCTTCGGTGACGCTGCTCACCGTGGGCGGGACGTCCCGGGTGACGCGGGTGATGAGCTGGGCCGGCGTGAGTCCCTTCGTCTCGATGGGGACCCGGCCGGAGAGGAGCTCGTAGAGGAGGACGCCAAGGGAGTAGATATCCGCTGCCACGCCCGCACGGCCGCCCGCGACCTGTTCCGGACTGGCGTACGCCGGTGTCATGATGCCGTACGTCCGGGTCACGCCGTCGCCGCTGTCCTCCATGTCCTCGACGATCTTCGCGATCCCGAAGTCCAGCAGCTTCGGTTCCCCCTCATGGGTCACCAGGATGTTGTTCGGTTTGAGGTCGCGGTGCGCTACCAGTGCCTTGTGGGCATGACTCACGGCGTCGCAGACCTTCAGGAAGAGCTCCAGTCGGGTCTCGACGTCGGCGTTCTGGTCGTCGCACCACGCCGTCAGCGGCTTGCCGTCGACGTACTCCATGACGAGGTACGGCGTGCCGTCGGGCGCGTTGCCTCCGTCGAGGAGCTGGGCCACGCCCGGGTGGGAGAGAGCCGCCAGGATCTGCCGCTCCGCCCTGAAGCGCGCGTCGGACGCGGTATCGGAGAGTCCGCCGCGGACGAGCTTGATGGCCGCCTTCGCCTCGTAGGCTCCATCGGCCCGTTCCGCGAGGTAGACCGCCCCCATGCCACCCTCTCCGAGCTTGCCGAGGATCCGCCAGGACCCGAGCCTTCGACCCTCGAGATCCGGCGAGGTCACGGCGACGGCTTCCGTGGCCACGATGTCGTGGATCTTCCGCTCCAGGTCGCGGCCGGTGTCGGCGGCGAGGAGGCTCCGGAGCTCGGCCTCGAGGTCGGGGCGTCCCGCGCAGACCTCGCGAATGCGGGCATCCTGCTCCTCCGGCTCCACGTCGACCAGTTCGTCGAAGAGCCGGTTCAGCGTCTGGAAATGCTCGATGCCGTCGGTGGCCATGCCCGTCCCTGCGTGTGTGGTTCGCCCGTACCCTCACCCATGAAAGCGAGAAACGGGCACCACTACCCTCACGGGCGCCGTGTGTCCAGGGCTGGAAGGCTCTAGAAGCGGGCCCGGAAGAGATCCACGGTGAGGCCGGGCTTCCACTCCGTCCGGGCCGTGGGCCGTTCCAAGGGCAGGAGATCAGGCCTTGGAAGAGGGGTGTTCACGGACCAGGTGCCGTTCCGATAGTCCAGGAGCGCCAGGTCCATGTTCGGCTCCTCGCCTCCGCCGCCACCCCCGCGACCCGTACGCGAAGCCGCGATGCCGAGACCGAGGATGCTGGTGGCAAGGGGGATGACCAGGGCCACCTCGGTATCGTCGGGCTGGAAGAGAAGGTCGAGGCCCAGACCGCCGAGGCCGCCCACGAGGGCGCCGAGATTGATCATACGGATGTCGCCGCGGGAAAGGTCGTACGAGCGCGCCAGAGCGGCGCCGGCCAGGAGTCCGCCGTTGCCGGCGAGGAGCGTGGCCACCAGGAGACCGTCGCCGGAGATGTCCTCATCAATGATCCCCGTGATCATGGCTCCGTAGATGCTCCCCCACGTCGAACCACCCTGGGCTCCGCTGGCCACGCCCGACCGGATGGGATTGCGCGCCAGGAGACCCCCCGTGGTGATCCCGGCGAGGCCTCCGATGACCATGGCGGCCACCAGCTCCTCGCCGTTGTCGCCGGTGTCGTAGCACCCGAACGGGTCGCAGAACTGCCCCTCCCCGATATCCAGGACCTCCGCCCAACCGAAGCCCTGCCAGGTGCCCCAGATCCCGCCCCAGCTGATGGCGCGCGCCTGTCCCTCACTCACCGGGTGGGCATTCATGTACGCGCGGGAGGCCAGGATGCCGAGGGGCGCTCCCACCAGGAGGCCCGCGCCGTAGGCCTCCGGCTCGTTGGACCCGAGCGCCAGCGGGACGGCTATCCCGAGCCAGGCCCCGTACGTCGCGCCGAAGACCTGCAACTCGACCCGGCTCTGACGCGCCGGCCGTTCCGAAAGCGGTGCATTCAGGCGCGCCCGTGCGATGGCAGCGGCCGGCGTACGACCGAATCGTTCGGTGATCCGTTCGTAGATGGCCACGGCAACGTCCCAGCGCCCCTCCTGGGCGAAGGCGTCGGCGGCCTGGAGGAGCACGGCGGCCGAGTCGGCGGGAGTCAGCTGGGCCTCTCCGCGGCCAGGCACCGCCGCGGCCAGGAGGGCAACGAACAGCGCCACGCGCACCACCGCGCTCAGGCCGCGCCGGTGAACGGGAGGGGCGGAAACCATGGAGCGCCGAGGGCGCGGCCTGCCGGGCATGGATGCCTCCGGAGGGGGCGTGAGCCGCCGACTCGCGGCGAGATGTGCACAGTAGTACGCAACCGGGTTCCCCGATGTTGCTTACCTTCCCCGCCATGATCACGCACACCACCGACGTCGTCGTCATCGGCGGAGGCATCAACGGCGCCTCGTGCGCCTACCACCTGGCTTCACGAGGCCTCCGCGTGGCGGTCCTCGAGCGCGAAGTGGCGCCGGCCATGGGCTCCACGGGCAAGAGTGCCGCCGGCGTCCGAGTCCAGTTCACCACGGCGGCGAACATCCGGCTGTCCATGTATTCCCTACCCGTGTACCGGGAGTTCGCCCAACGACACGGCCGCGAGATCGGATACCAGGACATCGGCTACCTCCTCCTCGTCCCCGAAGCGAAGTGGTCGAAGCAC
>CALJKZ010000712.1 GCA_937983085.1 uncultured Gemmatimonadales bacterium | reverse complement strand
AAGCTTCGCGTTCATCGGATTCAACTACGGTAGGCCAAGTGCCTCGTGCAAGCGGGCACGGATCCGCTCCCCGGCCTTGCCGTCCCATCCCTCGGGCGTACGCGGGTGCGAGTCCCGCCCCCACGCCTCCTCGAACGCGGCCAAGATCGCCTCCGTTGTGCGCTCCGGCACAAGTCGATTGGTGCCTTCCGTGATCGTGACCGGGCGTTCCGTGGAGGACCGCAAGGTCAGACAGGGCACCCCGAGGACCGTCGTCTCCTCCTGCATGCCTCCCGAGTCGGTCATGACGAGACCGGCATCGGCCTGAAGGCGCAGGACGTCCCGGTATCCGACGGGATCCATCACCCGCACGCGAGCGTTTACCTGGATCTTCGCGCTGCGTAGCGCCTTTTCGGTGCGGGGATGTACGGGGAACACGACGGGAACCTCGAGTGCGATGCGCTCAAGCGCTGTGACGATCTCCCGGAGACGGAGGGGATCGTCGACGTTCGACGGACGATGCAGAGTCGCCAGGACGTAGTGGCCCGGCTTCAAGTCCGGCACGATACTCGGCCCGGATCGACTCGTCTCGAGCGTTCTGCGGAGTGAATCGATCATGACGTTACCGACGAAGGCAATGCGGTGAGGTTCGATGCCCTCGTCGGCCAGGTTCACGTCGGCGTCCCTACTCGGGGTCAGGCACAGGCTGGAGATCTGGTCGGTCAGAATCCGATTGATCTCTTCCGGCATCTGCCGGTCTCGGCTGCGCAGGCCGGCCTCCACATGCGCGACCGGTATCCCCAGTTTCACCGCAGCAAGGGCCGCAGCGAGCGTCGAGTTGACGTCTCCGACCACGACGACATAGTCCCACCGCCCGTCCATCAGGATCTCCTCCGTGCCGCGCAGGACTTCCGCCGTCTGCACACCGTGGGTTCCGGAGCCGACGCCGAGATTCACGTCGGGCTCGCGCATGGCCAGATCCGAGAAGAAGGCCCCCGACATCGACTGATCGTAGTGCTGCCCCGAGTGCATCAGGACGTTGTCCGTCGCTTCCGCGTCTTCGAGGGCGCGCAACACGGGTGCGATCTTCATGAAGTTGGGTCGGGCACCCACGACGTGGAGCAGTCTCGGGCGGTGGGTCATGTCATCTACCTGGTTGTTGCCGGGCAAGGTCGAGCGCGATTCGTCGACGAACGGGCTCGTGAACGGGGAACCAACGGACGCCTCCGGCCCGGTGGCCTTACCGCGAAGAGGCGCCTACGACGTCCTTGAGGTGAGTCAGCATCTGGACGGCGAGTTCGCTCCGATCGTAGTCGGCGACCAGACGACCGCACCCCTCCTGGAGCTTCGCCAACAATCCCTCCTCACCTCTGATTCGTTGGATGGCCCGCACGAGTTCCTCCTCTCGCTCCGGAGAGAACACGAGGCCGGCGTCATAACGCCGGACGATGCCCTCGGCTTCCCCTCGGACTCCCAACAGCATCGGTACCGATGCAGCCGCCGCCTCGAAGATCTTCGATGGGATGACCGAGCGGAAGGCCGCGGTGTCACGCAAAGGAATGAGCGCGGCATCGAAGCCCGCCAAGACCGCCGCCACCTGCTCCCTCGGCACCGGGTCGGAGAAAACGACATGGTCGAGCCCGAGCCTCTTCGCTTCGTCGACCAGTCTCCGCTTCTCGGCTCCATCCCCAACCAGCTCGAATCGGACCTCGGCAGGATCCAGAAGCTGTGCGGCACGCAGGACGAGGTCGAGTCCGTGCGCCATCCCATGGGTTCCGAGGTATCCTACGACCAGGGGCCCGTCAGGGTCGGTGCGCTTGGGTGAGTCGATCCGGAACTCGTCAGGGTCGACCCCGTTCGTCACCACCCGGATTCGGTCGGCGGGCACTCCCCGCTCCATCACATGGTCTCGGAACGAGTGGGTCACCGGCACGAGGAGGTCGGCCGACTGGTACAGGTCCTGCTCGAGCCTCTCCAGCGCCGTGATGGCCGGGCCCTTGGACATGGCGCCCGTGGCCACGATGCTCTCCGGCCAGAGGTCCCGGATCTCGAACACCCAGGGTCTCCCCGTCCACCTCGCGATCACGTCGCCAGCTACCGCCGTGAAGAACTGCGGAGAGGTGGCGACCACCACGTCGAAGTCCCGGCTCACACCCGCGAGCGTCGCCATCGCCGCGTAGGAGAGATAGTCCAAGGTACGCCGGACCACGCCCTGATTGGGGGCGAGGTAACTCCACACGCGGATGACCTCGACCCCCTCCCTCTCTTCTCGCTGGAACAGCCGGTTCCGATACCCCGGATAGACCACCCCCTGCGGGAAATTCGGTGCGCAGGTGATGACGGTTACCGATGCCCCGAGCCGCACCCACTCGCGGCAGTGAAAGTGGCTGCGAACGGCCGGAGCGTTCACCTCCGGCGGATAGTTGTCCGAGAGAAAGAGGATCTTCATCCGCCGAACGTGGTTTCGAGCTCATCCACGAACTCGATCTCCAGGCAGGTGCTCGACACGCGTCGATTGAACTCGGGCGCATACTCGAAGTCGACGGCCCTCACCGACTTCGCCCCTCGGAAACCGATACTGAGCCCGTCGGCCCGCCACGCATGGTCGCATCCACTCAACTCGATTCCGGGGTGAAAATGGAGCCGCGCCCGGCACGTCCGACCGTGTCCGAACCCCTCGATGACCCGGTCCAAGACCCGACACTCCTCGGCATTCCAATCCCACGTCCGTTGAAGCGTCGTCCACGCGTTGGGAAACGCGCGCACCGTCGCCTGGAAGCCCGAGTCGGTAGGCCTCGACGCGACCACTCGTCCCCTGCGTGCCAGGCGGAACGCCGCCCACGTCTCGCTTTGCTCGTACTCCCCCACCTGGACGGTGTTGTGAGCGGCGGTTCCTCGCTCGAGCGAACGGCGGGGTCCGGGCTCATAGGTCGACGTACCGGTGTCGACCACCACCGGACGCTCGTCCCAGCACACGTCGAACGTGAGCATGTCGCAGTGGGCGTGCCCGGGCTGATAGCTCGGACCCGGAGCCCCGACGTCGGCGACGAGGTCGAAACGCCCCGACGTGTAGCGGAAATATCCGGACTCGCGGAGCCAGTGGAACCCATCGTCCCGATGAGGTTGCGAACAGAGCCCCAGTTCCGACGCATGGTCTCCGAGTGCCGACGCACTCGGTGCCGCATCGTACGCCGCGTCGTTGAAGAGAGGGACGGAGCCATCCGAGCGCGTCATGACGTTCATCCACCGACATCCTCTCCGGACGACGTCGGGAACGGCGCCTGGCATCTCGACCTCCTGTCGCCGACATACCTCGACCAGATCCATGAGGTCGGCGAGGAGAAGGGCATGATAGGTAGGACTCAACTCGAAATGCCCGCCGTCACCCAGGAACTGCTCTTCGAGTTCCCTTTCCAGCAAGCCTCGACCGACTCGCTGCCAGCGATCGCCTCGCAGCCCCCCGAACACCGCCCCCGCCGCAAGCAGCGCCATGGCGTTGGTCAGGAGGTGGTTCGCCATGAGATGGTATTCCAACACTCGCTCCAGGTGACGAGCCTGAGTCGCCATGCTCGAAGCGAAGGGAGGCGGCAGCGGCGACCCGGAGGCGACCCACCGAGCCCAGTTCTGGAGACGCCGGGACAAGGGATAGGGGTCCCAGGCAGGACTCGATCCCACCGGCACGTTGGCGAGCCAGGTCGAGAGCCAGTCCGAGTCTTGGACCTCGGACCGGGCACCGTGCCCCAAACCGTCGAAGTAGTGGAAGTTGTAGTCCCAGAGCAGACCCGTCTTCGGGACACCGAAGTCTTCGGGACGTACGACCCGCTCCTCGTTCAGGAAGCTGAAACGATGATCGCCGAGGTATCCCTCGGGCCGTGACACGAACCGAGCGGGCTCTCCCGACGGCGGCCGAAGCGGTGGGGGCGGATCGAGTCGACTGGGCGGCCGCCGTACCTTCCGCAGCAGACGGTTCGAGAGCTGGCGAGGTCGCAGGTGTCGCACGGTGTGCAGGACGCGCCTGGCAGCCCGAATCCTCCCTCGCATCCCCCTCATTCACCACGCACGGTCGTCGTGCTCACTCTCGTCGCCCGTGGTGGGCCAGATGGATGGTTGCAGCCGACACCTCGAAGAGTTCCACAACTGGAATCGGCGGCGGTCCGCCGCGCTCGACCGCGCGGACGAACGCTTGCGCGCACTGGTCCTGGCCCTTGTCCAGCCGCCAACTACGGCGTGAGACCCTGGCGCCGTATCCCTTCAGTTTCCGGAAATTGTCCAGTCGAAACACCCTGCCCGACTGATAGACCTCGATACGCTCCTTCGGGACGCCCTTGTTGCCGTTCGCGAAGTAGTGGACCGTGGCGATGGAGCCGCCTGAGAATGCCATGGAGAGGGTGGCCGTGTCACCCAAGCCTTCCGAGTCGCCGAGCGTTTCGTTCGACCACCCCTCCAAGGGGTTCCCCGTCAGATAACGCGCGGCATCCACGAAGTGGCACGCTTCACCCACGATCCGGCCCCCGCCCTCTTTCGGGTCCTGCACCCAGGAATCGGGGGGTATCCGACCGGCGTTGCACGTGTAGACGATCGCCATGGGACCCCCGTCGCGGTCCAGCGCCTCCTTGAGAGCGACCATCAAGGGCGCAAAGCG
>CALJKZ010000711.1 GCA_937983085.1 uncultured Gemmatimonadales bacterium | reverse complement strand
CGCGACCGTCCACTGCGACGACCACGTCGCCGGCCTCGAGGCCCGACGTGTTGTCCCGCTCCACCTCGGTCACCAGGACCCCGCGGTCCGTGCCGAAGTACTCCCCGAGATCCGGGTTCACCTCCACGAGCCCCAGGCCGCCGGCCAATCCGCCTCCCCCGAAGAAGAACGCTCCACTGGGCCCGAACACCCGCAGATCGCCACCTGGACCGCCCTCGAAGGCCCGGGACATGCCCTCGAGACCATCCCCTCGGAGGACGATGTTGCCGCCGTCAGGGTGGAGGTTCCAGACCCGCGCGTCGTCACGGAGTCTTCCCAGGCTCTCGCGAAGGTGCTCCCCGTTCCATTGGGGCGTGCGGATCCGGAGCCGCTGGACCCACCGGTCACCCAGATCAGCGGCCTCGACGACGGTGGTCTGCTGACGACCGTCCCGGACGTAGGCGATCTCGACGCTCTCGCCGGGCTCGAGTTCACCCGCCAGGGCCAAGAGCCGCTGGGCTGCCACCGAGCCGTCGAGTTCGAAGTCACGCTCTCGATCGGCCCCGATGCGCTCGGAGAGCGAGCGCCCGTCCACGTGGGTGATGATGTCGCCTTCACGGATGCCCGCGTCGTCCGCCGGCCCGTCCTCGAACACGTCCACGACCCGTGCGCCTTCGACGCCGTCCTCCGACGCCGAGACGTCGACGGATATGCCGAGGCGTGGCCGTTGGTCCGAGAAGAAGGCCAGCGCCGGCGAGAAGTCCATCCGGGGCGCTCGGAAGCAAGTGCAGTTCTCGATCTCGTTCCCGTCCGCGTCCACGCAGCGGCACTCGACCGTCTCCTCCTGGGCCGTGACGACGGCCGGCGTCGGCAACTGAGCGCCCACCGCCAGTACCGTCAGTGCCCCTGCGGCAAGCAACCTCCAGGCGATCTCGTTCCTCATCGTTCCCCTCCCTGGGTCGTACATGGTGTGTACCGGTACGATGCGGAAGGGGCCGACGCGGGTTGCTCAGGTGACCTACAAGGGTATGTTGCCGTGCTTCCGCGGAGGGTTCTCGTCGCGCTTGTTCCGGAGCATGTCCAGCGCCGACACCAGCCGGGGTCGGGTATCCCGCGGGTCGATGACGTCGTCGACGTATCCCCTGGCTGCTGCGATGTACGGGTGGGCGAACTTCTCCCGGTACTCCTCGATCCGGGCGTCGGTGGCGGCCTGGGGGTCGTCGGCCGCGGCGATCTCCTTGCGGAACAGGACTTCCACGGCGCCTTTCGGACCCATGACGGCGATCTCGGCCTGGGGCCAGGCCAGATTCACGTCTCCTCGGATGTGCTTGGAGTTCATAACGTCGTACGCACCGCCGTACGCCTTTCGCGTGATGACGGTGACCTTGGGGACGGTGGCTTCCGCGAACGCGTAGAGCAGCTTCGCCCCGTGCCGGATGATTCCGCCGTGCTCCTGGGCCACGCCGGGAAGAAAGCCCGGGACGTCCTCGAACACCACGAGGGGAACGTTGAAGGCGTCGCAGAACCTGACGAAGCGCGCGCCCTTATCCGACGAGTCGATGTCGAGGACGCCGGCCAGGACCGACGGCTGGTTGGCCACGATCCCCACGGGCTGTCCCCCGATGTGGGCGAATCCCACGAGAAGATTCTCGGCGAACTGCCGATGGACCTCGTAGAAGTCGCCCTCGTCCACCACCCGCGATACGACATCACGCATGTCGTACGGATGATTGGGGTTGTCCGGGACCACCTCCAGCAACTTCTCATCCCGGCGGTCGTGGGGATCGGACGTCCCTGCCCGGGGCGGCAACTCCTGGTTGTTCTGCGGAATGAAGCGGAACAGGTCCCGCACCGAGGCCAGGCACTCGGGCTCCGAATCGGTGGCGAAGTGGCAGACACCCGACGTCGAGGCATGGATGTCCGCTCCTCCGAGCCCCTCCATGTCGATGTCTTCGTGGGTGACCGTTTTCACCACGTTGGGTCCGGTGACGAACATGTAACTGGTGCCGCGGACCATGTACACGAAGTCGGTGATGGCAGGCGAGTACACCGCACCGCCGGCGCACGGCCCCAGGATGACGCTGATCTGGGGGATGACTCCCGACGCCATGGTGTTTCGAAGGAAGATGTCGGCGTAGCCTCCGAGGCTAACCACCCCCTCCTGGATGCGGGCCCCGCCGGAGTCGTTCAGCCCCACGATGGGCGCCCCGTTCTTGAGGGCCATGTCCTGGAGCTTGACGATCTTCTCGGCATGGGCTTCGGACAGCGACCCGCCGAACACGGTGAAGTCCTGGCTGAAGGTGTAGACGAGCCGACCGTGGATGGTGCCGTAGCCCGTCACGACCCCGTCGCCGAGGATCTTCTTGTCTGCGAGGCCGAAGTCGGCCGAGCGATGCGTCACGAATCGATCGAGCTCCACGAACGAGCCCTCGTCGAGAAGGAGGTCGAGACGCTCCCGGGCAGAGAGCTTGCCCCGCTCGTGCTGTGCGGCGATGCGAGCAGCTCCGCCCCCTTCTTCCGCCTGACGGCCGAGTTCCTCGAGTCGCTGCAGCTTCTCGTGGATGGACATCGTTCTACCGCATCTCCGGGGTCATGGGTTGAGGGACCTCGACAGGAACGGCCCGCCCGTCATCCACGCGGATGAGTTCGGTGCGCCGCACCACCCGGCCGTCGACGATGGAGAAGATCCCCGTGGCGCCTTCGATGTCCTCCAGACGTTCGAGTTCGTACCGGAGCCGCTCCGGCTCGACCTGCCCCCGTCGCAGCGCCTCGAGGAGGATGAGGGTGGCGTCGTATCCCACTGCGGGCGCCGTGCTGATGAGCGACTTCTGGTATGCCTGCTCGTAGAGCATCCGAAAGCGTGTGGGGCCCGGAGCGTTCGAGCCGACGCCTGCCGGCGACGTGGCCACCACGCCGTCGGTGAGCCGGGCCTCGACCTCCGCCAGGATCTGAGGGTCGCCCCAACCGGACGTGCCGAGAATCTCCACGGCCAGCGTGTCCAGACCGAAGTGGATGACCTGGGGAGCCAGGAACTCGACGTCCTCGGGAGGTAGCGGCATGAAGAGAGCGGCAGGCTCCAGCACCTCCATGTGGAGGGTGTCGTCTTCCGTCAGCCGCAGGGCCCTCAGCTCGTCGGCCCGGAGGGCGTCGCGGGCACCCCGGATCTGAGGCTCGAAGAAGGTGGCGCCCGGCTCGTACTCGAATCGTCCCACAACCGGCATCCCCAACTCCCTCGCCCGTGCCTCGAAGGCATCGGCTTCGGCCCTCGAGGTGGGGTTGGCGGGATACAACATGGCGATGCGCTGGAAGGCGCGGCTCGCGGCATACTCAGCCACCGAGCGGGCGGCATCGGGGTTGGCCTCGTCGAGGGAGTAGACGGCTTCGCCGGCTTGCCGGGCGCTCCGTGCCGTCGGCGAGACGATGGGAATGGGAGAGCGGCGTGCGCTGGCGGCGGAGAGGAGGACGTCGTCGAGCAGGAACCCGACCACGCCCACCACGCTGTCCGTCGCCTGGAGTTGCTCGATGAGCTCGGACCCGACGAAGGGATCGCCCTGGTCGTCGGCCACCACGGCCGACACGGTGAAGTCGTCGCCGAGGACGGTGGCGACGGCCAGCTCGATGCCTTCCCGGATGCCCGCCGCGTACTGAGCCAGCGCGGGAGGTCCGGTTTCGGGCAGGACGGCCCCGATGGTGAAGGTGGTCACGCGGCCGCGCTCCGGCGGAAGCTCTCCGTCGAGGACGCCGGTGGCCCATTCGGCTTCGACGCCGACGACCCCCGCATCGAGGGCCGTCCGGGCCGCCATGCGCGCTTCGTCCTCGAAGCCGGCTTCCAGGTAGCTCACCGCCAAACGAGCCTCGATCAGCGGCCGGAGCGCCCCGTCGGGGGGCG
>CALJKZ010000710.1 GCA_937983085.1 uncultured Gemmatimonadales bacterium | reverse complement strand
CGCACCTGTGTCCCCAAAGCGAACGGCAGATCGAGGTCGGGAGGCTTCTCGTCGCTCGAGGCCGCCGGCCCCGTGCCCTTCATCCTTGCCTTCTCCTCGTCGTTCAGGACTACACCCGGTAGCACCTCGTAGTACACGCCATCCAGGAGTGGCGCGGTGACGTTGAAGTAGATCGCGTCTGCGCCGGCGAGGGTCTCGGCGTCTTCAGGGGGGATGCTTCGGAGGACCTCGTTGTAGTGGTTGAGACGGGCGATCCAGTGGCTCATGTCGCTCTGCCACTGGCCCATCACCACGTCGGCGGTGACACCTTCCTCCGCCGCTGCCTTTTGGACTTCTTCGGTGTAGGCCCCGAGCTCATCCAGGAGAAGCTTTATCTGGGCCGGGGTGGCGTTGCTCGGTTTTTGGTCGTGACCCGGAAGTCCGGGAATGCGAGGCCCTTCTGGCTGATAGATCCGGTTCTTGTCTGCAACGATCTGCGCAACGTTGACTGGTTCGGTGGGGAGGAAGCCCATGATTTTTCAGCTCCTTACGAGAGACGGGTGGTAGGCGGTGATGCAATCCCAGACCACGTCGAATTCGTCGCCCGGTTTCAGCTGGTGACCCATCTGAGGGTCGTCTGCGAAAGTGTTGGCCTGGACGCTCTTGACCTTCACGGTGGCCAGGTCGCCGCTGGGTCCCACGTCGACGATAGTGGCGCGTACGGGGACCTGCCACGCGGAACCTTTCCCGGCCTTGCTTACAAGCAGCAGGTCGACGTCCCGCCCCACTAGCTGACGGGGAGGAGCGGGGGGGGGCGCGGGCTGAAAGCCATCGGGCTCGAAATCGTCGTCGGGACCATCGAAGACCACGAGCTGCGCCCCGCAAAGGAGCGCCCCATTCGGATCCTCCAGAGGGTCGAGCAGGTCGACTAGGCAGTCTTTTGTCATCCAAAACACCTGCGAGAGGTTGAACCCGTGCTTCTCCGTCCGTAGGGGACGCTGTCCCACGGGCGTCTCTTCGCCGGCAAGGATGACGAAGATCCGTTGAGGATCCGCATCGTCGACTTTCAGGATGCGCCCCCAGGTGGCCTCTACGAAGTTGCCTTCAGGGTCGCCAAGCCAAAGCACTACGAAACTGCCCGGGCGGGGGGTCTTCGGCGTCGGCCGAAGTCCGAGTGCCTGCGGGCAAAGCACGTACCCGCGCTCGGGAAACACGAACCCGGCAGCGGTGCGGACTGGCTCTTCCGTCGTGCTGGACCTCCTGCTGCGCGTCATGAAATGGACCGCAGCAAACATGCCGGTCGCGGCGACCGTCAGCCCCACGAACGCCGCGGGAACCAGAAACCGCGGGTCTCTCCACCATGGGTCTGTCCATGGGGCTGGGGCCACGGTGGGCACAGCGACGGCAGCGGTCATTGCCGCCAAGCATACCAGCTTCAGTCGACCGGGACGGAAAGGGGGTCCTGTCGCCATGGTGAAGGCAACAGCTGATCCAACAGGTCGAGGACCTCCTTGGCCCGCTCGTTCTGGGTTTCCTTCGGAAGGGAGGCGCCGAGCATGGACAGGCTCACGGGTTCGTCGGGATCCAGACCCACACTCTTCATCCGCTTCCGGAACCCTGGCCCCATCGCCTTGCTCTTCGTCGGGCAGAACTTGCCCCCACTGGCTACGCGATGGACATCCATCCAACTCGGCTCGTCCAGCTCGGTCTCCCCTTTGATCGCCCGTCCGTGGTAGCGAACCCCATCGCAGTCGACACCGCTCCCGCGAAATATCCGCACGGCGCCTCGAGCTTTGCGCAGGTACACCTCCGTGGCCTCGACCTCGTGGCACAAGATCTCGGGCGGAGCGTATCGATCCCAGGTAAGGACAGCGTTGGCCGCTGACTGCCCGTAGCTCCCGAGGCCGAAGTGCCAGCGCTCCATCTGGCCATAGTGGGGGTTGTGGGGATTCTTGACCGGCTCGGCACCTCGGAGGGCGTAGTAGCCCTTCTTCTTCCCCGTGCGGACCCACTCGAGGTCGACGCTCCATCCGTAGGATGGCGCCTTCCGGGTCCAGGCCCGCTGCGACCCTCGCTGGTCGGGGCTAAGCCGATGCCGCTTCCAGGGCCGTGCGGTCGTCTCGCGGAGGTAGGGGAGCCATAGAAAGTGAGAGAGCTTCTCCCCGCGGCGCCAGGCGCTCTGGCACCGCCAGTGCTGTTTGTGGATGGGGAGACCGTTGGCGAAGACCCGCACGAAGAGCCCCTTCTTTCCGGGCCGATGTTCCCAATGCCAATTCGGGCAGACATCGACCTCCTCGGTGTAGAGCTGGGCGACAAGTTCGCGCTGCCGAGCTCGACGCCACGCTCTCTCGGTGGTGTTCGCGTATCCGGGGGCACACACTCGCGTGTCCGTCCCCCGGGCCCACCAGGGGCGGACGCATCTGAGCGGGCGCCCTGCGACGTGGTCGATCTCCGCGCAGTCCGCATGTTCGCGGCATGAGAGGTCGTATTCCATGGGTTCGCACCAGCTCCGAGCCCCGGCGTAGGGGTCTTTCGGGGTAGCCATCGCTATCTCTTGCTGAGGGTCTGGCGCTACGACCATCGCTTGCGCGGATTGCTCATGCCGGACTCCTATGGCGGGTCTTGCCTCCCCCTCCTCCTCCACCCATAGGCCCGAGGGTGCCGACTCCTCCTGCCCGAGGATGCAGCCGCAGACGAGGGCGAAAAGGAACGCCAGGGCAGGGAGTCCAAAAGCAGTGTGCGGCGGTGTGTGTCCTGTGGCGCGCATTGCCGCCGAGTCTATCCCTTTCGAGCTTCACTCGGGACCTTGCTAGGGTCGACAGAGGGCTGTGGAAAACTCGGTGGGCGGAAATGCCGCACTGAAGTCACTGAAGGAAACTGAAGGGTTTTCCGCTTAATCTCCTCCGAAATTCACCGTTTAAATTAAAAGTCGATTTTCGGAGGGGTTTAATAGGGCGGACCCTTCAGTACCCTTCAGTGCTTCAGTAGAGATAGGACAAAAAAAATAATTACGTAGTTAGCCACACGAAAAAAAGCGTGCAACTTTTTGCGCAAGTGACCGCACTCACTTGCGCGAGCGTCGCTTCCGCCGCGTTCCCCGCCTTTTCTTGCTTGGCGGAGTCGGCGCCTCAGGGGTGTGGACAACTTGGTTTTTCGGACCTGAATTTTCCCCTTCTTCCGAGATCACATCAGGCCGAACTTCAGGGGGAGCAAGGACCGCACCCGACGGAGGAGAGGCGTCCAACGTGATAGCGAAAGAAGGCGGCGGCGTCGGGGCCCGGGCACCCGGCGGCGCGTTGCCCGTGAGCTTTTGCGTGATGGCCACCAGCTGGTCCGCACTTTCTGGCGTCATGTGGTCGGTCAGGGCGCTGACGACAGCCGGATCCCGGAGGAGACCGAGCAAGTGCACGAAGTCGGCTTGCCCTTCGAGGTCGTACTCCAGGCCTTTGAGTCGCTCCATGACTTCAAGAACGGGCGCAGCTGGCGTATTGCGGGCGCTCGCCTTGTAGGAGGGTGGCACCAGGGCGAGGAACTGCTCCACATCACAGGAGACCGGCGCCGACTGGCGGCGAGATGATGGCGACGCCGACGGCGATGGCGACGGCGACGGCGATGGCGACGGCGACGGCGATGGCGACGGCGATGGCGACGGCGATGGCGACGGCGATGGCGACGGCGACGGCGATGGCGACGGCGATGGCGACGGTGATGGCGACGGCGACGGCGACGGCGACGGCGATGGCGACGGCGATGGCGACGACGATGGCGACGGCGACGGCGGCGGGGGTGGGGGCCCGGCCACAAAAGGCGACGGAGAGGGGAAAGGAGCCTGGTACTGAGGCGGGGCCTGGACACCGTGCCCTGGGTGCGGAGGAGCCGGGGGAGGAGG
>CALJKZ010000709.1 GCA_937983085.1 uncultured Gemmatimonadales bacterium | reverse complement strand
TCCGGTCGACCTGGGTGTACTGGAACCGGGTCGCGGTGCCGCTGATGGCGGCCTCCACTGCGTCGGCGTTGTCGCTCGAGATGAACACGGTGGCGTTCTTGGTGCCGACGCTCGACGGCATGAAGGCGACGTCGAAGGTGGTGGACGCCCCTGCGGACAGCTCACCGCCCTGGGCTCCCATCAGCGCGAACTCGTCGGCATGGGTGCCGCCGATGGCGATGCCGGTGATGTTCACGGAGGCGTTGCCGGTGTTCATGACCTCCACGGAAATCGTCTCGTCCGAGCCGACTTCGGGATCGGCTGCGGCGAACTCGCTGGCGGAAAGGGCGGCGGCGATCTGGCCCGTTCCCACCATCATCGGGTCGTCGTCGTCACACGCGGTGAGGACGAGGGCCGGGAGCGCCAGCACGCCGAGGATGCGACGGGCGGTCCGGCTGAAGGGTGCGTGACTCATGGGTGAAGCTCCTGTAGGTCTGGAATTCGTTCGATGGTTGGCGGAGGGGGTCATCAGCGGATGCTGGACGCGGCCCAGGCGTAGAACGTCCCGTCGACGCCGATCCCGAGGGCATCGGCGATGGTCGACTTGGGCAGCTGAACGACGATGGACAGGGTGTTGAGACCGGCGAGGTCGTCGGTCGCGGGGTCCTCGAAGGCCACGGTCTGCTGGTCCGGGTCTCCCACGGTGGTGCCCAGAGCCGCGCTGAAGGCGCCGTTCAGGACGCTGGTCAGGCTCTCGTCGCCGAACAGGTTGATATAGAAGGGATCGTCGCTCGGACCCACCCAGGCCATCATGCCGTTGTCGGACAGGACGTCGCCGAGAGAGCCGCGCAGCGCGGTGGTGGCTTCCACCTGGGACGTGGTGCCCGTCATGCTGGGTGCGACCGGACCGCGGACCGTGACCGTCTGTGCGGCGCCCGGTCCTGCCGCAGCGACCTGGATGACGGCCTCGGCGATGCCGTCACGCTCCACGTCGAGCTTGAACTCGTAGAGGCCGCGCGAGTTCAGGGCGGCGTTGGAGGTCGCTTCGCCGGGCGTCAGTAGGGGCGACACGGTCATGATGAAGACCACGTCGTCGCCCTCGTTGAAGACGAAGAGGTCGTTGATGTCGAGATTGCTCTCGGTGGTGTCGGGAGAGTCGGCGTGGTCGGCGGCGTGGATGAGCGCCGCTCCGAGACCGACGGTCCCGAGCATCAAGGCCACGGAGAAGAGGCCGCGCGCCCATCGGGTGAGTACTGCCATGGTGGAACTCCGAATCGGTAGGTGAATGGTGCATTCACCCGAGGTACGCCGCCCGACTCGGAATCGGATTGGATGGATTTTTGTGGCCGACTACTGAGCCGCGTTCCAGGCTCTCACCATTAAGGGTGTCGTCGTGGGCTGTGGGGACCCGCCTGCCGGCTCCTCGGTGATGGCGCTCACGTCGTAGTCGTCCGCCAGGTCGGCGGGGAGGGTGACCAGGGCGTCGCCCTGCGCACTCGTCTCGAAGGTGCCGAGGCTCACCGGCGCGTCGGTGCCGCGGATCCCCCAAAGCTGGAAGGTCCGACCCTCGGGGAGGGGCGGGAGGTTCTGGGCGGCCACGAGGAGGAGGTTCCGGTCCCGGTTCCATACCAGGCGGAGCGTCGGGTCGGTATCTCCGGTGAGCGTGGCCAGCTGGACGTTCGGGCCCGAGAGCGCCGCGGCCATGGAGTCGAAACGAGCGAGAGCCACCTCGGCCTCGCCCAAGGAGGCGCGCACCGCGTCGAGCTGTTCCTCCAGCGTCGCAGTCTGCTCCGTGAGGTCTCGGTTCTCGTTGCCGCTCCAGAGAAGACCCGCCACCGAGGCGGCGAGGAGGAGCCACGGCGCCACGCTCCGCACGCCCCCGGATCCACCGTCCGAGGACGGACGAGACGGGCCCGGTGGTTCGTTCTCCGAGGACCGATGCGAGGATTGTGCCGGACCGATGTCCGGCCGCGCCGGTGGGGCGTCGGGTGTGGCCGGGGCCCCGAGGGCGCCCGATGCCGTCGCGTCCTTCATCCTGCCCATGACGCGATCCTTGAGGTGACCGTGCGGCGTCTTCTCCGGGAGCGCCTCGCCGCTGTCGAGGCTCGGCGCCCGTGCCTCGGCGACGTGCGCCCGAAGTTCGTCCTCCTCGGCGAGGCGCGCCTCGATGGCCTCGAGCTCGGCCCCCTCCAGGGCGTCGAGGACGTATGCACCGACCATGTCGGACCAGCGGGCGTCGGTCATGTTCGCGCGCCTCCTCCGACCCTAAATCGGTCCTTGAGCTTCCCCATCCCGTCGCGGATGCGCGTCTTGATGGTGCCCAATGGCTCGCCCAGCCGGGCGGCGATCTCCGACTGGCTCAGTCCGTGGAAGTACGCGAGCTCGATGGCACGCCGCTGGTCGGGATTGAGATGGTCCAGGGCATCGTCGAGCTCGTCACGGATCCGCGAGATGTGCGCCTGGTGGTCGGGCGCCTGGATCGAGCCCATGTCCACGGCGGTGCCCTCGCTGTCTTTGTGCGCCGCCTTCACGTGGACGTCGTGGCGACGCGTCCGCGACCGGACGTGGTCCAAGGCCCGACTGCGGGCCATGGTGGCCAGCCAGCCGCGAAACGAACCCCGGCTCGGGTCGAAGGTCGTGCCGCGCTCCCACATCTGCACGAAGACGTCCGTCGTGACCTCCTCGGCGTCGGCGTCACCGCCCACGATGGTGCGGGTCAGCTTGTACACCAACGTCGCGTGCCGGTCGTACAGAGTACCCATGGCCCGCTCGTCCCCTTGCAGCACGCGCATCAGAAGATCCGCATCCGGAGCCGACTCGTGTGCAGGTCGGGACGTGGACAGGGAGGGGCTCCGAGCAGGGCGGGGGCGATGGATGGACGATGTATCATAGACGGCCGAGCTCTGCCTTCAAAATCCGGGACCGCGTGCTCGTGCGGCGATGGGTGGGGGTACCGAGGGTACGCACCCCATCCGCCCATCGGATTGGCTGCCGTCTCCCGAACGGACCGTCTTGGGCCATCTTCGTGCGGCGGGCACCTCGTGGGGACTCTCGCCACGTGCGGCCGCGCTACCTACCCCCTTTGGCCTGGAGGTCGTCGAGACAGTTCTGGTCCAGATCCGGTGCGTCGCCCGTCAGATTCGATATGAAGTCCAGGGTCCGCACGGTCCAGTACATGAGGCAGTTCTCATTGTCGCAGTGCTTCCCGTTGGGCTCGTCCTGATGCGCCGTCTGCATGGGTGAGCCGTTGGCCACCAGGCCCAGGTTGTGGCCGATCTCGTGGTTGAGGACGATCCCCTCCACCACCGACTGGGACGGCTGGAGAGCACCCCCCGTGTTGTCCTCGATCTTCTCCTGGAAGATGGCCATGGACGTGTTGTAGTACGCGAAGCCCAACACGTTGGAGTTCTCGGAGAACTCCCCGTCGAGGAAGAGGAAGTAGATGGCGAGGGTGCTGCCTTCCGTGTACTCCGTCCGGTGGGTCTGCTCGAGGCTCACCACGTCGGAAACGGAATACGTCGCCTGGGGGGTGATGGAGATGGGCTCGATGCGGATGGAAATGCCGCGGGGCTTGTGCGTCCGGGCTTCGAGGAAGTCCCTGAGGATGGCCAGTCCCTGATCCGTGGGACGATGCCCCTCCACGTACTGGACCTGGATGACGAGGCTGTCGTACGTGGACGAGGAGAGCAGGTCCGCGGCGGAAGCGCCCGTGGATTGACGGTGATCGTACGCACCTGGCGGCGGGTTGCCCGGTCCGGTGGGCGTCGAGGCGTCGGACGAACACGCCGCACCGACCGCCACGGCAGCGAGGAGAGCGAGGCGGTGGAGGGTCATGGCACGATCTCCCGGATCACTCCGTCATGCTTGTTCAGAAGGAAGAGTCGACCCCCGCCGGCGGTGGCGAACCGGAGGTCGGTTCGCGACGTGCTGTCCAGGCCCCGAGCCTGCGTGGCAGACTGGACGATGTCGAGAAACGTCCGTTCGCCGGAGTCGTCCCGAAGGAGGACCCGCCGAATGGCGTCCTCCCCACCGTCGGGGAGGTCGTCGGCGGACACGTGGAAGATCTCGCCGCTGGGGTAGTCGGCGAAGAGCAGTCGACCCTCGAGCTGCGGAATGGCGTCGTGCCGGTACGCGATGCCGCCGGTGATGGCAGAACGATTCGTGAGGAGCGGGTCGCCGTGGCCGTACTCGACGACAGGGTACGAGAGATCGGGGTCGCTGCGCGGATTCGACGCGTCGAGGACGCCCCGCTCGATGAAGCGGAAGCTGCCTTCCCAGTCGTTCCACCCGAGATCGGCGCCTGCCCAGGCCAGGCTGAGCTCCTCGATGGAGTTCTGGCCGATGTCGGCCACGAAGAGGTTGCCGTTGGCCGGGTCCCAGTCGAAGCGCTGTGGGTTGCGGACGCCCGTCACCCAGATCTCCCCGCGGACGCCGGCCTCGCCCACATGGGGATTGTCGTCGGGAATCCCGTACTGTCCGTTGGCGGAGTTGGAGCCCAGAGGGTCGATGCGGAGGATCTTGCCGAAGACCGAGCCGCGGTCCCCCGACAGATCCAGCGGATCGCCGCCGCTACCGCCGTCGGCGACCCCCACGTACAGCATCCCGTAGTCGGCGTCGCCGGGCTGCGCCAGCGGATTGAAGGCCAAGTGACCGGCGTTGTGGTTGCCGAAGGGCTGCTCGAGCCGGAGGATTTCACGGGGCGCTCCCCCGTCGTACGACGCGGCGGTGGGGTCCGCGGCCACCCACTCCAAAAGGATGGTGTCGTGGGTGTCGTTTCCGCCGCCCGGCACGAAGTCGGGGTCGGGGCCCGTGTCCTCGGTATCCGACCAGGTGTAGAGCCGGCCGAAGCCCGGTGCTCCAGCGGTGGAGAAATCGGGATGCAGAGCGAAGCTCTGAAAACCGCGCTCCCGCCCGGCCGACTCCACCGGCATGCCCCACTCCCCGTCGTCCACGTCGAGGTACAGGACGGCTTCACCTCCTTCCGTCAGGGTGTGGAGAGGCCCTCGCATGTCGTTGACGAAGAGGCGTCCGCTTCCGGGATCCTCCACCAGGAGCATGGGGCGGGCGACCCGACCGTCGCTGTCCGGAAGCACCGCGACGTCGGTGTATCCCACGACGATGATGTCCTGTACGGCCTCGATGGGCTCGGGATAGGGGTCACCGCTGGTGCGACAACCGGCCAGGGCGACGAGAAGGACGGCGGTACGGAACCGACGGGACGGTGTGGGGCTTAGAAGCATGACGTGTCAACTTTTTTCGCTATCGACGTGGAGGCGCTTCGTCATGAGGCCCCAGAACATACTTCGTCCTCGCCAGCCCGTTCCCGCCCTCACCGTGCCCACGGTGGAAGGCGGAGAGTGGACGCTGGGGGACAATCCGCCGCAGAACTTCACCATGGTCGTGTTCTACCGCGGCTTTCATTGCCCCATCTGCTCACGAACCCTCGCCGACCTGGCCTCGAAGGTCGACGACTTCGCCGAGCGGGGAGTGGACGTCATAGCCATCTCCACCGACGACCGGGAGCGGGCCCGTCGCACGCGCGAAGAGTGGGAGGTGGACGGCCTCCGCCTCGGCTATGGCCTTTCGCTCGATCAAGCCCGCGATTGGGGGCTCTTCATCTCGACCTCGCGGGGAACCACGTCGTCGGGTATCGTGGAGCCCGACCTGTTCGCCGAACCGGCGACGTATCTCGTCCGGCCGGATGGAACCCTCTACTTCGGGTCGGTGCAGACCATGCCCTTCGCTCGACCGAGCTTCCGCGACATTCTCGGCGCGGTGGACTTCGTCCTGGCCAACGACTATCCGGCCCGGGGTGAGGTGGTCGACGACTCCGATGCCACCTCCCACGAGGCCGCTGCCTGATGACCCCCATCGCCCTCCTCCTTCTGCGCGTCTCCCTGGGCTGGCTCATGGTGGTTTGGGGGGTGGACAAGCTCACCGACCCGGCCCACGGCCAGGCCGTGGCCGAGTCCTTCTACCTGGGTCTGGGGAGCGGCGGGACCTTCCTCAACGTGGCCGGCATCTTCCAGGTCCTGGTGGGCGTGGCCACCGTGCTCGGGCTCTTCCGCCGCCTGACCTGGCCGGTTCTCGCCGTGGTGAACGGCATCACGCTCGTCGCCGTGTGGAAGTCCATCGTCGATCCGTGGGGCTTCTTCCTCGAGGGTGGGAACCTGGTCTTCTACTCCTCGGCGGTGATCTTCGCAGGCATCCTCGTGGGGTGGTCGAGCATCGAGCAGGACAGCCTCGCTCTGGACCGGGCGTTGAATCTCGACTGAGGCTCAGCCCGTGTTCTGAAGACCCCGTGCGATCCCGTTGACTGTGGAGAGCAGGGCATCCAGGAGGGGCCCGTCGGGGCGATCCTCCTTCCGCCACCTGCGCAGGAGGTCGACCTGGAGGATGTTCATGGGGTCGACGTAGGGATTCCGGAGTCGGATGGATCTCTGGAGGGTGCGCTCCGAGTCGAGGAGCCCGGTGGCGCCACGGATCTCGAGGATGGCAGCGACGGTGCGGTCGAACTCTTCCCGTACGGTGGTGAAGAGCGTCGCCGCATCTGCCGGGACCAGGTCGAGGTACATGGCCGCGATGTCCAGGTCCGCTTTGGCCAGGACCATCTCGACGTCCGCGAGGAGGGCGTCGAGGAACGGCCATGCTCCGGCGGCCTGCTGCAGCGCCTCGAGTCCGTGCTCCTTCCTGGCCGCCTCGAGGCCCGACCCCAGGCCGAACCAGCCGGTGAGCATGGACCGGCACTGGGTCCACGAAAAGACCCACGGAATCGCCCGCAGGTCCTTCACTCCGGCACCGGCACGGCGAGACGCGGGCCGTGATCCGATGGCCATGCGCTCGATGACGTCGATGGGGGTCGCCGCCCGGAAGAACTCGGTGAAGTGCGGATCATCGTAGACGAGTCCGCGATAGGTGGAGCGGGCAGTCCGGGACACGGTGTCGGCCAGGGACGCCCACTCCGCCGGATCCGGTTCGTTCCTCGCCGTTGCGGTCCGCAGGACGATGGAGCCCAACATGCGCTCGAGGTTCCGAAGGGCGATGGGGGCCAGACCGTACTTCGCGTCGATGACCTCGCCCTGCTCCGTGAGACGAAGCCTTCCGCCGATGGAGGCCGCCGGCATGGCCGAGACCGCGCGGTGGACCGAGCCTCCGCCGCGGGAGACGGTGCCGCCGCGGCCGTGGAACACCGTGAGGGTCACGTCGTGTCGGCTCGCCGCGTCCGCCATCCCCTGCAGAGCGCCCTGGAGAGCCCAACGCGCCGAGGCGATGCCCCCGTCCTTGTTCGAGTCCGAGTATCCGACCATGACCACCTGTCTGCGTTCCCGGCGTTCCAGGTGAGGTGCCACCACAGGGTCGGTGAAGAGCGCGTCCAGGACGGACTCTGCGCGCTCCAGGTCGGGAACCGTCTCGAAGAGGGGCGCCACGCCCAGGAGCAAGTCGTAGGAGGTGCCGAGGCCGCCGAGGGTGGCGAGCCAGAGGACGGTCAGGACGTCGTCGACGTCCTGCGCCATGGAGATGATGTACGAGCCGATGGCGTCGGGACCGTACGTCTCCCGGGCGTCCCGGAGGGCCGAGAAGACGTCGAGGGCCCGTTCCACCCGCTCGGACGCGGCGCCGGAGGTTCCGGTTTCGCCCCGGGTGTGGAGTTCGCGTAGTCGCTCCGTCCGTTCCACCGCCGACCTGCGCGGCCACTCGGGATCGTCCAGAAGGTCGGCCACGACGTCGCGGAGCTCTCGAGCGTCCTGCCGGACGTCGAGGACCGCCATGTGGAAGCCGAAGGCCCGGATCCTGCGGAGGAGGCGCATGACGCCGAAGAGGCCCGCGTGCTCACCCCCGTGCTCCTTCAGGCTTTCGACGATGAGGGCGATGTCGTCGGCGAACTCGCGGGGATCCGTGTAGCCGTGCGTCGCCTCCTCGCGCGTCGCCTCGAGGCGTGCCTCCACCAGCTGGAGGAACACACGATACCCCATGCCGGCCATCCGCTCGGGGATACGGTCCGCGACGGCGGGGAACCACGACGCGTACTCCTCGGTGCGTTGGGCGACCGCCTCGCTCCATCGGACCCGTGAAGCCGATTGGGTAAGGTGATCGGCCAACTGGGACAGCTCCGACTGGTACGCCCGGAGGGCCAGCGCGCGGTGGCGCCTCAACGTCTGGCGGAACGTATCGGCGTCGACGTTGGGATTTCCGTCCATGTCGCCTCCCACCCACGAGCCCGGTCGGATGAGCGGCGGGGATTCGCCCAGCAGGCCGATGCCGGCTTGCCTCAAGGCGACCTCGAGGTGTTCGTGGAGGGCAGGGAGGATGCGGTACAGGACCCGCGTCACGTAGTAGAGCACGTGCTCGCGCTCGTCGGCCACGGTGGGCCGGGCCGTGGGGTGCTCCTCGGTCTGCCACGCCGTGGTGACGTTCTCGCGGATGACCGACCAGGTGACCCGCTCGTCGTGGGGTGTCCGGGTGGGGTCGAGGCGGGCGATGAGCTCCTGTGCGATGCGCTCCTGCTTGTCCAGGATCACCCGTCGGGTGGACTCGGTGGGGTGGGCGGTGAACACCGGTTCCACGCGGGACGTGCGGAAGAGCTCGAGGATCCGATCGGGTGGGACATCGGCGGCCACCAGTCGCCGGACGGTGTGCGCGAGGGAGCCCTCGTGCGGCTCTCTCTCGTCCCGCATGTGCTGGCGACCGCGGCGAATGCGATGCACGCGCTCGGCCAGATTCACGACCTGGAAGTAGGTGGAGAAGGCCCGCACGATCTCAGCGGCTTCCTTCGCCTTGCGCCCCGTGAGCACGCGCTCCAACTCGGCTGCCGCGCCCTCGACGTTCTCCCTGCCGCGGATGGCCCCGTGGCGCGCGGCTTCCATGCATTCGAAGAGTTCTTCGCCGCCTTGCTCGCGGATCACCGAGCCGACGAGGTCGCCCAGGAGGCGCACGTCCTGACGGAGGGGTTCGTCCTTCGGCGGGAACTCCACATGCCTCAAGTCGGGACTACGGGACATCGTCCTCCTTCGGCCGGATGGGGGGCCACATTCGATCCATGACGGGGTGACCGTCGATCCAGTGACGCTGGACGACGGCGGCGACGTGCGCGGCCGCGAGCATGAGGAGCGCGAACACGGTGAAGCGATGCACCACCAGCATGAACGCCGCCACCTCGGGCATCAGGGGGAGGAGGGTGGGGATCCCCAGCACGTTCAGGAGTTCGATGGGGTACCCGTCGCCCACCGTTCGCACGTACCCGCTCACGGCCATCACCACCAGGAGGGCGTACAGACTCAGGTGGGTGGCGCGGGCGATGCGTTGCTCCCTCGCGCTCATGAACGGAGGGAAGGGCGGCGGCGGATGGGTGACGCGCCATCCGACCCGGCCCAGGACCACGACGACGAGCACGACGCCCAACCCCTTGTGGAGGATGAAGAGCGGATCGGCCCACGCGGCGAGAGGCTCGCTCGTCATGGCGATCCCGGCGGGGATCTGGACGACGAGGAGGAGCGCGATGGTCCAGTGGAAGAGGCGGGCGCCGGTGCCGAACATGGGCTTCAGATAGCCACACCGTTGCCCGGAAGCAAAGGGCGGTGGAGTGGCTCCTCCGTCTCCAGTCCCTATACTGATGCAGTCCGCCACCCCACCGAGGAGGCCCCATGACATCGATGACCCGCCCACTCACCGGCGAGCATCTCGCCTTCGACCTGGGGGCCCAGATCGAGGAGTTGCGCAAGGACGACGGCTACGTTCGCAGCGGCCGCGTCGGCCGCACCCTCGTCAAGGCGGGCTCGCTCCGCATCACCCTCACGGTGGTGGCCGAGGGGGTCGACATCGGGACCCATCACGCCGCGTCACCCATGACGTTGCAGCCGCTGGAGGGCCGCCTCCGGTACCGGGTGGGCGACGACGAGCACGAGATCGGACGGGGCGAGGTGCTGTTCTTCGGGCCCGGTCACGCCCAGGACATCCGGGCTCTGGCCGACACGGCCCTCCTGCTCACAATCTCCAGCTCCGGAGCGGACCTCTCCGCCTCCGACGACTGAACGGTCCGCGCGGGGTTTGACGCCCCGACGATGGACGGTGCCGCCCGGGGTTCGGAACACGCACCGTCGTCCGGGGTCGCCGCACACCCGTCGCGCGCTGCGATCCCCGCGACTGACGACCTCGTCGTGACCCACCCGCATCCGATTCGAAACCGTCGCATATGAACGAATCCATCGTCATAGGCCTGGTTTCCGTCGCCGTCCTGGGCGGAGTCGCCCAGTGGATTGGATGGCGCCTCCGCCTTCCCGCCATCCTTCTCCTGCTCATCTGCGGCTTCGCAGCGGGTCCGGAAGGACTGGGTCTGATCCATCCCGACGAGATGTTCGGGGAGCTACTGCTTCCCGTCGTCGGGATCTCTGTGGCCATCCTTCTCTTCGAAGGCGCGCTCACGTTGCACCTCTCCGAGCTCGGCGAGCGACTCGGAATCGTGGCCAAGCTGGTGACGGTCGGGACCCTGGTGACGTGGACCTTGGGCTGTGTGGGCGCTCACTACGTTCTCGGACTGTCGTGGTCGCTGTCCGTCCTCGTGGGCGCCGTGCTCACCGTCACCGGTCCTACCGTGGTCATCCCCCTCCTGCGACAGATCCGACCTACGGGTCCGGCGGGTGCTGTCCTCAAGTGGGAGGGGATCCTCATCGACCCCATTGGGGCCGTGCTCGCCGTGCTTGTATTCGAAGCTCTGCTGCACGGCGGTGCGATGCCTGCAGTGACGGGAATCGGCAAGACTCTGGTGGCGGGAACGGTGTTCGGCGTGTTGCCGGCGTGGATCCTCACCGTGTGTCTCGCCAGGTACTGGATCCCCGATCGCTTGCACAGCGCGTCGGCATTGGCGCTGGCCCTCCTCGGCTACGCCCTGGCGAATCAGCTTCAGCACGAGGCCGGACTCATGGCGGTGACGGTCATGGGAGTCGTCCTGGCCAATCAGGAGCGCGTGGACCTGAGTCACATCAGGGAGTTCAAGGAGAACCTCCAGG
The DNA here is from genome assembly GCA_937983085.1 of uncultured Gemmatimonadales bacterium. Lineage (GTDB taxonomy): Bacteria > Gemmatimonadota > Gemmatimonadetes > Longimicrobiales > Gaopeijiaceae > UBA2589. The sequence goes on along the minus strand of CALJKZ010000709.1, from coordinate 87 downwards.
GCCTTCTGATCTCGGCGCTCGTGATCGGCCTGGCGGCGCGGGTGGGGTGGTGGGAACTCTCGTCCCGGCGCGCACGCGAGGTCGGCT
>CALJKZ010000708.1 GCA_937983085.1 uncultured Gemmatimonadales bacterium | reverse complement strand
GCTGCCGAGGCCGCGAGGCGCAGGAGTTGGTCATCTCCTCGGCGTGTCACCATGTCGAGAACCGCCGGCTCACCGAGGGTGATGGGGCCCGTCTTGTCGAGGACGACGACAGCGATGTCGCGGGCTCGCTCGAGGGCCTCGGAGCTACGAAAGAGGATGCCTCGCCGGGCTCCGCGACCTGTTCCCGCCATGACAGCGGTGGGCGTGGCCAGGCCGAGGGCGCATGGGCAGGCGATGACGAGGACGGCCACGAGCCGCAGGAGCGCCGGGGTGAAGCCGGCTCCCACCACCAGCCACCAGATGGCGAAGGTGATGAGCGCGACGACGATGACCACGGGCACGAAGACGGCAGCCACGCGGTCGGCCAGGCGTTGGATCGGCGCCTTGCTGCCCTGGGCCTCGCGGACCATCCGCACCACCTGGGCCAGGGCCGTGTCCACTCCCACCTTGGTCGCTCGCATGCGGAAGGACCCGGTCCGGTTCACCGTCCCGCCCACGACCTCGTCCCCCTCTCCCTTGTCCACAGGAAGGCTCTCGCCGGTGAGCATACTCTCGTCCAGCGTCGAGTATCCGTCGACGACGACTCCATCCACCGGCACGCGCTCGCCAGGGCGGACGACGAGGAGGTCACCGACCTGGACATCCTCCACGGCAACGTCTTCCTCCACCCCGTCCCGCACACGGCGGGCCACGGGAGGCCGAAGCTCCATGAGTTCCCGGATGGCCGAACCCGTCTCACCCTTGGCCCGGACCTCGAGGAGCTTGCCCAGTTTGATGAGGGTGATGATCAGACCGGCAGTCTCGAAGTAGACGTGCTCGCCCGCCGCCGTGCTACCGGGGCTCACCGCCGCGGCCACGACCACCGAGTAGCCGTAGGCGACGCTCGAGCCGAGGGCGACGAGAACGTCCATGTTGGCCGCGCCGTTGCGCAGAGACTTCCAGGCACCGTCGTAGAAGTCCCAGCCCACGTAGAATTGGACGGGAGTCGCCAGGGCGAACATGAGCCAGTTGACCCACGGCTCGTGGGCCCACATGCCCACGATACCGAAGTCCCTGGCCATGCTCAGGACAAAGAGAGGCGCCGCGAACGCCACACCCGTCCAGAAGCTCCGCTCCTGACGGCCGATCTCGGCGGTCCGGGCCTCGGCCTCGGCATCTTCGAGATCGCCCTCGTCGACCAGGACGACCCCATACCCGGCACGCTCCACGGCAGCGGCCATCTCCTCCATGGTCACGGTCCCGGGGTCGTACCGAACCGTCGCCCGCTCGGACGCGTAGTTCACCGCCACGGACTCGACGCCCGCCGTCTTGCGCAACGTGCGCTCCACGGTGGCCACGCAGTTCGCGCACGTCATTCCCGTTACCGGAAAGACAGTCTCCTCACGGTCACTCGTGGCGTCGGCGACGCCTACGTGCGATCCCACCCCTGTGGTGCTCATGACCTGCTGCCGTCACCCCTCGGGTGGGTAGTTGATCTCCTTGAGATGATCCTCGATGACCACCCAATCGGTCGTCTCGGGATCCCACGAGATGGTTACCTGCCGGCTGCCATGCTCGGCCTTCACCTCACCGACGCCTTCGAGGTCTCCGACCTCGCGCTCGATGGTGGCGACGCAGTGGCCACAGCTGATTCTCGGAACCTTCACGGTCTTCGTCGTCATGTCGTGCTCCTTGTTGGTCGTGTTCGTGCGTTCGGCGGGTCGTAGCCCGGAGGGCCGCGAACGACGGGACCTACCCGCGCCCCGAAGCCTGGAAAACGTCGATGAGTTCACCCAGCACACGCTCCCGGGTCCCTTCGTCCGGACCGCGCATTGCATCGGTCACGCAAGAATGCAGGTGATCATCCAGCACCAGCCCGCTGACCTTCTTCAGGGCGCGCTGGATGGCAACGATCTGGTTCACGACGTCGATGCAGTACGTGCCGTCCTCCACCATGCGCTGGACACCGCGAACGTGCCCCTCGATGCTCTTCAGCCGCCGCAGTACGTCGTCGTTCCTCTCGTGCGCCATCGCCCTCTCTCCGTTTCCGCCGGCCGCCTGAGCCGAGAACCTCGCTCGAGGTATCCCACCCCCCCCGGGGGGGGATACCACAGGTGGAGAAATATCTTCCCTCCGGGGGTAAGGGTCAATGCCTCGTCACCGTCTTCACCGGAGTTCGTCTCGATGTCCCTCAAGTCATCCATCAAGACCGTCGTGACCCTGGGCAAAGGAGTCGCCGGTGGCATACCGCCGGCGGACGCCGACGGAGACCCCATCGATCTCTTCCAGGCATGGTACGCCGCCGCGGAGGAGTCGGGCATCCTCCATCCCGAAGCTTTGGCCCTCGCGACGGCCGACACCGAGGGCCGTCCCTCCGTCCGAATGGTCCTCCTGAAGCAGGTGGACGAGGACGGCTTCGTCTTCTTCACCAACTACGAGAGCCGGAAGGCCCGTGAGCTGGATGCGAACCCGAACGCGGCGCTCTGCTTCCACTGGGCCGTCCACGAACGCCAAGTGCGCGTCACCGGGTCCGTGGAGCGCACGACGGATGAAGAGAGCTTCGAGTATTTCCGGACCCGGGGACGTGGGAGCCGCATCGGTGCGTGGGCCTCCCTCCAGAGCCGCCCCCTCGACGATCGCGAGATCCTCGAAGCACGCGTCCGCGAGATGAAGGAACGCTTCGACGGTGACGAAGTCCCCCTACCCCCCTATTGGGGCGGGTATCGCCTCCGGCCGGCGACCATCGAGTTCTGGCAGGGGAGAGCCGACCGACTCCACGACCGGCTGCTCTTCGAGCGGGACGGAGAAGGCTGGGCGACGAAGCGCCTGTACCCCTGACGGCGAGTCCGACCTCCCTTGTGATTCCGGTCGCCCCGCCGTCCTTTGTTCGGACTTCGAACCCGGACGGAGGTGAGGCGTGGCCGAGCATCGCTACTTCACGAGGGAGACGTTTCGCTTCCTTCGCGACCTGAAGGACAACAACGACCGGGACTGGTTCGCCGAGAACAAGCACCGGTACGAACGGCATGTGAAGGCGCCTGCCCTTCACCTCATCGAGGATTACCGCAAGAAGCAGCCCAGGCTCAGCGAGCACTTCAAGGCGACGCCCCGGTCCCTCTTCCGCATCTACCGTGATGTCCGCTTCAGCAAGGACAAGTCACCCTACAAGACGGCCGCCGGAATCCACTTCCGACACGAGCGCGCCAAGGACGCCTATGCTCCCGGCTACTACCTCCACGTCGCACCAGGCGAGGTGTTCCTGGGTTGCGGAATCTGGCATCCGCAGGGTCCGGCCCTGCGGGCCATCCGGGAACACATCGTGGAACATCCGGCCCAATGGAAGAAGGTCAGCCGTGCCAAGGCCTTTCAGGCGAACTTCGAGCTGGCCGGTGAGAGCCTGAAGCGTGCCCCTCGCGACTTCGACGCCGAGCACCCGCTCATCGAAGACCTCAAGCGGAAGGACTTCATCGGCGTCCAGAACCTGACGCAGAGCTACGTGACATCCGGCGACCTGCCGCAGCAGCTCGTCAAGACGTGGAAGAAGGCGTCGCCCTTCATGCGCTTCCTGTGTGACGCCCTCGACGTGCCGTTCTGATGCCGGCCGCCGCGCCGTCCGACGGACACGCTGTGCCGCGCGGACGCAATGATCCGCGCCGCCCCACCTCCCCTCCCGACGGCATTCGCTCATGAGCCTCGGCATGCAGGCGGCACTCGCCCTCTTCCCCATCGCCCTCGGGGGCGTCCTTCTCGTCGGGTTCCGGATTCCCGCCAAACACGCCATGCCGGCCGCCTACATCGCGGCGGTAGCCGTGGCCTTCGGCGCCTGGGGAATGACCCCTTCCCGGATCGCCGCAGCGTCGGTCCAGGGGCTGTTCCTCACCTTCGACCTGCTCTTCATCATCTTCGGGGCGATCCTCCTCCTCCACACGTTGGAGCGCTCCGGGGGCGTCGCGGCCATCCGGAGGTCGTTCAGCGGCGTCAGCGACGATCGGCGGGTCCAGGTCGGCATCGTCGCCTGGCTGTTCGGATCGTTCA
>CALJKZ010000707.1 GCA_937983085.1 uncultured Gemmatimonadales bacterium | reverse complement strand
ATGAGCGCGGTCGCCACGACGAGCGCGATCACGCCATCGCTCGTCGCTCCCTCGGCATCGCCTACCCGCTGCTCATCGTGGGGATGATCGTCGTCGGGTGCGTCATGCCCTTCAGCACGAGCGGTTGGAAGCTCATCAACACGGCCGTCCTCGTCGTCGTCCTGGCGGAAGTGGCCCACTACGGCGTCGCCGTCTGGTGCTATCGCCGGGGGTGGCATGACTGAACGCCGGATCGCCAACAGGGTGCGGACGCTGCGCTTCCTGAACGGCGAGATGACCCAGGCCGAACTGGGGAGCCGCATCGGGGTCACGCGCCAGACCATCGCCGCCATTGAGGCGGGCAAGTACTCCCCTTCCCTCGAGGCCGCCTTCAAGATCGCGGACGTCTTCGACCTGCCCCTGGACGAGGTCTTTCAGTGGGAGGCGCCGGAGGGATGACTCAGCGCCCCAGCTGACGCAGTCGCGCCTCGAACACGGCCACGAGAGCTTCGTCCCCCGCAGACCGTGACAGCGCGAGTCCCTGCTCCGCCGCCGCCACCGCCGCGGTTCCGTCGCCAAGGGCGGCGTGGGCCGCAGACAAGACGTCGAAGGCCGACGCATCCGACCCCGCCGACATCATCTCGGCCTGCCGGGCGATGAGGAGGGACGACGACCAATCCCCTCGTTCCCCGAACGTGCGTGCCAGACCCACCAGGGCGGGCACGTGGTCGGCCCGGTACTGGAGGGCCTCCTGGAAGTGCCGTGTGGCGGTATCGAGATCCCCCTGGGCGAGGGCGGCGGCTCCCTCGGCGTGCTCGACGTGGGCCAGGTACGCCATGTCCTCCGACTCGTGTTGCCACGCCTGGGCCTGCAGCAGCGCCTCCCGGTCCGCTTCGTTCCGCGGCAGCACCTGCAGGATCAGGTCCGCCATCTCGTCGTCGGAGTTCGAGCCGTACACCACGCGCCTCGGCGGATCCGACGGATTGCGAGGATTTGCCGACGAGTTGTCGTAGGTGAAGCGCTTGACGATCTGGGTGCCCGCCGGCAGGAAGACGGGACGCGCGAACCGGTAGTCGTCCTGCCAGTCGAAGTCCCACTCGGGGATGTGGATGAGGGATCGCTCCCGGCCGTCGGGCAGGACGGCGTACGCCCGGAGGTCCGTGCCGAGGAAGTGGGCGGGGGGATAGACGCTGAGCACCTCCACGTCCACCGGCAGGGTGAAGGCGTTGGTGACGGTGTACTCCGCCTCCCCCGCCGGGATGTCGATGATGAGGGAGCTGATGACCAGGATGGCCGGATGACGCTCGGCGGGCTCGTCGGCGAAATGGAATGCGACCTCCCCGGCGACCTCCTCGGCTTCGCCGGTGGTGCGGAGATGGAGCTGTACGACGAGATCCGTCCCCGGCTCCAAAGGCCACGGCATGCCGTCCAGGGGCTCCAGCCGCGTCTTGCCCGGTGTCCAGCCGATGAAGTGGCCCGGGGGATTGGAGGCGTTGCTCAGGAGGTCCATGCCGTCGAAGCCGGGCTCGGGATCCTGCGCGTCGAGCTCCGCCGACGAATCGGTGGTGTCGATCATCATCCGGGCGTGGTGCACCGCGGTTCGGCTCCCGGGACGCAGCTCCACGTACTCCACCCAGCGGCGCTCCGTCACGGGGATGGAGACGACCAGGTTTCGGTAGCGGTCGGGCCCCTCGGCGGGAAGGTCCACGGGCGGAAGGGCCACCACCAGGTCGGGTTCGCCGGGGTCCCAGCCCGGCAGATCGGCGACAGCCTCCAGGCGTGCCGTGTCGCCGGGTGGCGCACCCGCCGCGACCCACGCCTGAATGGCGGCGATCTCGTCCTCGTCGAGAATTCGCTCCCCGGCGAACGTCCCCGGCTCGGCCGAGGGAAGCCACGGCGGCATGGCTCGGGCGGCGGTGACCCGGGCGATGCGGTCGGCTTCATCACGCACGTCCGTGAAGCTCGTGAGGCTGAAGGGCGCCGACCCCTCGGCGTTGTGGCAGACCACACACTCGCGCTCGACGATGGGATGAACGTCGTCGGCGTACGTCACGTCGTCGTCGCCTCCGAACCCCAGGGCCTCGAAACCGAAGCCCGGTACCACGACGGCGAGGACGGTGACGACGACCCCCGCGACTCCGGCCGCGACCTTCACTGTCGAGCGGGTTTCATCACGCATCGTCCGAACCTCTTCCTGAGCCCATCCTCGACCCGGTCCCGGCTCATGGGCCCGCCGCGGTCCGTCATCTACAACACTATCGCGGCGTAGGGTATCTTAAAGGTATCGCAAGCCGAATCGTCGAATCCGTGGTACACGCCGGTCTTCCGGCCGTTCGACACATTCGGGCCCCCCCGTGCGTTGTAGTGGTGGTAGAGTCCGCTTCGTCTCAATCGGCACGCCATCGGAGTTCTCACAGCAATGCACAGGATGCTTCTGGCCATCGCCCTGGTCCTCTTCGGAACGGGGTGTCACACCTTCCAGCCGACGTCCGCCGGCTCGGTGGTGCCTGGTGAGCAGATTCGCGTCAGGGTCACCGGGGCCTTCTCCGATTCCCTGGCCACCCTGCTGAACCGCGACGACGCGCGCACCTTCGAGGCGACGGTGGTGTCCGAGTCGTCCTCCTCCCTCTTCCTGGACGTACCCATCCAGCAGGACCTCCGGGGGATGCGGTTCGAGACGCTGAATCAGCGGGTGGAGGTGCCGACCTCGGCGTTCGTGGAGATGGAGACGAAGCGCCTGGACAAGGGTCGGAGCCTGCTGGCCGCCGGCGCACTCGCCGCCGCCATCGGCACTTGGGTCATCGTCGAGCTGAGCAAGGAGTCGGGCGGGGGCAACCTCCCCGGCGGCCCCGGCGGGCCCGTTGACGCCATCGTCTCCATCGAGCCGTGGACGGCCATCACGCGGTTGTTGGGGCGATGACCTTCGCAATCACCACCCGCGTCTGTAGTGAATGCCGGGCCTTCCCGTATATGAGGATGAAGTCTAGACTAGGGAAGCGTAGGGTCGCCCGGCATGTGGGTGGTGATGGGACGGCGGCAGGGGCCGCCGAAATGGGAAAGGGAATGTTCATGCGTGGTATGGAGCGTACCAGATGCTGAAGTCCACCCGGCTTCGCTGGGCTTCTTTCTTCACGGTGGCGGCTGTCGTCGCCGCTTGTTCGGACGCCGAGTTGACCTTCGGGGGTCCTTTGGACCTGGTCATCACGTCCAACGCACCGGTTTCCGTCAGCGACAGTCTCGTCGTCAACTACGACGTTACCGGCCGCAGCCTCCTGGGGATCGCCATCACGTGGGGCGATGCCACCGTGGACTCGGTCTTTTTCGCCGGCGCCCAGACGGCCATGGGCCGTGTGGCGCACCTCTATTCCGCCGAGGGTGACTACACGGTTTCGGCCACTGTCACCGACGGCGTCGAAGGACAGGTCAATCGGGAGCTTTCGATAACGATTTCGCCTTGATCCGACTGGATTCCAACTGCTTGCAAGGAGGACGCCGAGCCTAGAACTTCACTGGTGAAGCCGAGGCTTCGCCTCACTTCCGTCCATCGGACCGACGGGTCTCTTGCCCATGGTCGATGGTCGAGTTTCAGCTCAACAAGAGGAACAGGGGAATGAACAGTTTCGCTACAGCATTGGGCAGGGTCGCCGCGGTCGCCGCGGTCTCCTTCGCTCTCGTGGCGGCCCCCGTCGCAGCCCAGAACGGTACGGTTACGGGCTCGGTGACGGACGCCACATCGAATGCGGGCTTGCAGTCCGTTCAGGTATATCTGGTGGGCACTGGACTGGGGACCCTGACCAACGCGTCGGGCCGCTTCCTCATCCTGAACGTGCCGGCCGGGAGCTACACGCTCCGCGCCGAGCGCCTCGGCTACGCGACCCAGGACGTTCAGATCCAGGTCTCGTCCGGCGGAACGGCGGCACAGAACTTCGCTCTCGACAGTGAGGCCCTCGGTCTCGACGAGATCGTCGTCACGGGCACGGCGGGCGCCGCACGGCGCCGTGAGATCGGCAACACCATCGGGCAGGTCGACGTCG
>CALJKZ010000706.1 GCA_937983085.1 uncultured Gemmatimonadales bacterium | reverse complement strand
TCGCCACCGCATCCGATGGCGGTATCGCCATCCCCGAAGACCGGTCGGTGCACCCGCGCTACTACGGGACCTTCCCCCGCAAGATCCGGCACTACGCCATGACCGCCGGAGCCCTCTCCGTTGAGGACGCCATCCGCTCACAGACGTCCTTGCCGGCCCGGATCATGGGACTCCAGGACCGAGGTGAAATCCGTGTGGGGAACTGGGCGGACCTGGTCGTCTTCGACATGGAGACCATCGCTGACCAGGCCACCTTCTTCGAACCTCATCAACATGCGACGGGCATCGACCACGTCTTTGTGAACGGGGAGGCTGTCGTGGAGGACGGAGAGATCCTGTACCGGCTTCCCGGGCGGATCATCGCGTCCCGGGTCGGCGGAGTTCCCGTGTCCGAGGAGCAATAGGAGCCGACGGATCGGGCCGATTTTTCTTGACACGGTCACGCCACCGCGAACGCGCCCCCCGGCGGAACGGAAATCGTTGCGTGCATCGGCAACCTTCGTCGCTTCCCGCGGCGGTGACCCTGACGAAAGCCATGTCTGAAGCGGACTTCTCGGCCGGCACGCTTCTGGCCTGAGACCCCCGTTCGACCTACGCCACGCCGTGAAGGCAGTGGCCCACATCGAACGGGAGATGCCTGTGAGCGCCCAACGCTGGATTCGCCTCGCCGTCGCCGCCCTGGCGCTCGGCGCTTGCGAACCGAACTCCACCGTGATGACGGGGCCAACCGTGGAACACCTCTGGCACGGGCCCGACGTGATCGCCGAGCCCGAAGAGATCACCTCCCTGGCCGATCTCACCGTCGATCCTGCGGTTCTGGAAGCTTCGTTCGCGACCGGAAACAACCAGGCCGCAAAAGTGCTCGAGTCATTCGGAGCCGGGATCCTCGATGATCCGGGGCCGTCGTTCCTCACCCTGGAGCTGAGCCTCGGCTCGCTGTACGGAACGTCGACCGTCCCGAGCACGGCCTCGACTCCGGACATAGACGCGGCCGTCGTCCACGAGATGCTCGACCTCTACCGGGACCACGCCGCGATGACGCTGTTCGGCGTCGATCGCGATGCCCTCGGTCCTCTCACTCAACCCAATGGATTGTGATCGACAGATCCGATGTCGGAGAGCAGAACCATGAATCAGGATCACCGTAGCACCGACTTCTTCCGCGTTTGCCTTGTAGTCATCTTGGCAGGCCTCGCGGCACCCCTGCAGACCGCCGCCCAGAACTCGGGCGAGGTCGAGCTGTCGCGGGCAGTGACTGCCCTGACCGCTGCCTCCGGACTCGATGAGGGTACCTCGTCCGGCGGCGAACCGGGCATGCTCTACGCATGCTACATCCCCCGCCTCGGCCTCGTGTACCGCATCAAGGCCGACGGACTCCGGAACCGCTGCCACGCCAACCGGCACGTTGAGTTCTCGTGGTCCGAGCTGGGTGGAGAAGGGGTGCCGGGGCCGCAGGGACCGGCCGGGCCCCAAGGGCAGGCAGGACCACAAGGCCCCCAAGGACCCATCGGGCCTGCAGGCCCCGACGGACCTGCAGGAGCACAGGGACCGGCCGGTCCGGCGGGTCCCACAGGGACACAGGGCCCTGCCGGTCCACTAGGCCCCCAGGGTCCGGCTGGCCCACAAGGCGACCCGGGTCCACAGGGTGACCCTGGTCCAGCGGGTTCGGCTGGTGCACCCGGGGCACAGGGTCCGGCGGGACCGACAGGACCAGCAGGGCCCGCGGGCCCGGACGGTCCCATGGGGCCGCAGGGTGCGACAGGGGCGCAAGGCCCCGCAGGTCCCGCGGGCCCGCAGGGACTCGCCGGCCCGCAAGGTCCTCCGGGAGCGACCGGGCCCCAAGGGCCTGCCGGCCCTCAGGGCCCACAGGGCGTCACCGGATACCACATCCGTTCAGCGACCTTCACGGTGGATGCCGACGCAGCCCAAGCCGGACAGCACGTCTGCGGTACAGGATCCACCGACCGCGTCTTCGGAGGTGGCTTCAGCGTCGTGGGAGACACATCGGACTTCCGCGTCCTGGAGAACCGGCCGGTGAACAACAACCGGTGGGTCGTCTCGATTCACAACCGTTCCCGGGGCGGGCCACTCACGGTGACCTTCTACGCCATCTGCGGGCAGGCGAACTGACCCACAGCCACGCCGTACGGGGTTTGCGGGCCGCGGTGAGGCTTCCCTCGCCGTGGCCCGCTTGCGTGGCGGCGTGTGGGGAGCAGTCCCACGGTCGGCGCCCCGAGCCCGTCCGCTTCATTCGTCCCCCGTCGGCTCCAACAACTCCGGTCCGTCCGCCGACGGGCGGTTCACCCTGGCGCCGACGGGCCGGATCCGTAGCGTCCCGGCGGGCGCCGGCCGGGTGAGCCGCTGCAGTCCCTGGCTCTCCGACGTCCGGTTCAGCCAGGCATCCCGGTCCCCTCTCTCGACGATGACGGGCATCCGATGGTGGATCTGTGACACTTCCGCGTTGGCGTCCGTGGTGAGGATGGCGAACCCATGCCGCGGCTCCTGCCCGGGGCGGCTCCAGGACTCCCAGATGCCGGCGAAAGAGAGGAGGCCTCCGTCGGAGGGGTAGAGCCAGTACGGTCGCTTCTCGCCGCCCCCGGCTTTCCACTCGTAGAAGCCGTCGGCAGGGATCAGGCACCGGCGGCGGCGAAAGGCCTCCCGGAAGGACGCCTTGGTAGCCACAGACTCGGCCCGGGCGTTGATGAAGGGTCCCTTCGGTTCGTCCTTCCACGCAGGCAGGAACCCCCACTCGAGGAGCCCGATCCGTCGGCCCGCCCCGTCCTCACCCACGGTGGGGCAGGGCTGTCCCGGGGAGATGTTGTAGCGCGGCCGGAGGTCGAAGGTCAGGCCCGGGACGTCGAAGGCCTCGACCAGTGCCCCTTCCGGGGCTGTCAGGGAGTAGCGACCGCACACGGCGGGTCAGGAACCGGAACCGCCGTCCGGCTCGATGGGTCCCGGACGAGGCGGCCGCTTCAGGTAGCGACCCTCGTCGAAGGGGCGCCGGCGCATCACCAGGGTATCCCCGGCGTCCTCGAGCTGTCGAAAGCCGAGCAAGTGGAAGAGCTGACGCGCGAAGAAGCGCGCGACGTGCTTGTTCACCACCACCTCGTCCGGATTGTCGACGGCGCGACGGACTCCGGGCAGCCACGTGACGATCCGGGACAGACCCGCTCGACGCATGGCCACCGAAGCCCGCATCCAGAGGGGGCGGAACTCACGCACGAGGAAGAAGCCGTCCTCTCCCTGTTCCTGATACAGGGGCATGAGCAGCCGACCGTCTTCCTCGACCACGACTTCACCCCGGGCGTCATGGGCCACCACATCCCCCGCCTTCACCGGGTCGAAGTTGGAGTACCCCGGCTCCATGACGAAACCGTCTCCGTCATGGACGTCGCGCTTCTGCCGCATCTCCAGTGCTCGGGGCAGCCCCTCCACATCCCTCTCAAGTCGCTTGCGAGCCTCCACCAACTGCGGCACGGCGTGCTCGGGAAGGAGGCCGGCCGCCACAACTGCGATCCAGAGAGCGGCTTCCGCCCGATCCACCGCGGCGGGCTCGTCGTGTTGGCCGGTCTCCACCGTGACCGCCACGATGCCGTGCTCGCTCAAGAGATTGAGGAGAGTGCCGTCGACGAGCTCCTCGAGACCGAAGATCATGGGCACCGGGAAGGCAGAGGCAAAGTCGCGATGGGGCAGCGAATCGGTGAACGCCGAGAAGACGCCTCCCGGGCCCGATGTGGTGTGGAGGTCGAGAGCGTACACGGGCCCGTCGGCAGCCTCGAGCACCTTCTCGATCTCCCGCAGCAACTCGGTCTGCTCCCGGTCTTCCACGGTACCGTTCGTAGCTGCCCCGGCCCGAAGCTCGATGATCCGTTCCGACGTCCACGCACGATTCAGGTCCCGGTCGACGAATCGACGACCGTGGCGCAAGGCCTCGATGTTGCCCGCCAAAGCAACGAACTGGCCGCCGATCTGGTCGTCCCGGTCCTGAAGCGCGGGGAGTACCCGACGGACCGCGTGGATCCCAGCCGGTTCATTCCCGTGGATCCCGGCCACGCAGAGAAGCGTCGGACCTGGCCGTCGGCCCCCGGCACGGCCGAGGCGTCGCCCCTGGACTTCGGTCCCCTTCGTCATCTCGGCCACGCCCGCCTCCGACATCGGCTCAGCTTCCCAACCGTTCTTCGAGGAGATCATAGGCCAGGGGCATGAAGTCGGTCTCGGTGACGATCCCCACGAGCCGGCCGTCACTCACGACGGGCAGACAGGAGACCTTGTTCTCACGCATGAGGTCGATCGCCCGCAACGTAGGCGTCTCCGGCGCCACCGTCAGCGGATCTCGTTCCATGATCTCCTGGACCGGCGGGGCGGTGTCCACGGATCCTTCGAAGCCCTCCGCCATGAGCCGGAGGACGGACCGGTAGGACACGATGCCCACCAGTTTGTGTGCGTCGTCCTCCACGAGAACGTGTCGGATCCGATTTCGAGACATCATGAAGGCGACCATGTCCACGAGTTCTTCCTCATGGACGGTGAAGAGCGTGGTCGTCATGAGTTGCTCGACCCTCTCTTACGTCAGTTTCCAGTCTCCTGACTCATCAGTATCCGCGTCGACCTACGTGTGGCACGGCGATCCCTCTATCTGTCGTCGCACGGTCCCCGCCGTGAGGGCCGCGAGCCGCTCGGACTTGCTCCCCTGACCCTGCATGCCCCGCAGGGAGCGAACGATCCAACGGGCCCCTGTCGTCTCGGACTGGACCCGATCCCGGATGATCCCCAGATACCGTTCGATATCGTCGGGATCGACTCCGGCGTCGGCCAGCCCCGCCTGGGCGATGGGCAGCGCCTCTTCGAGTATCAGATGAGGCGCGCTTCGGCTCCGACCGTCGAGCCAACGGAAGCCGGCCT
>CALJKZ010000705.1 GCA_937983085.1 uncultured Gemmatimonadales bacterium | reverse complement strand
TTCGCACGGCCGAGGAAGCCATGTGCCGGACGGTGCTCGGTGTGATGCCCTGTGCCACGACCGTCTCGGCGGATTTCGGACGATCCATCGCGCGACGCGAGGCGTGGCCGCGGGTCCAGGCCACCCTGGCCCTCGGGGTCCTCACCATGAGCGGCACGGTACCCGATGACGCCTCGCGCCTCGCGGCCAGGGATGCCGCCAGCGAGGGCATCCACGCAGGACGGGTCGAGCGCTACTCGGATGGCCTCGTGGCCGAAGGCCTGCTGTCCCGACCGGGCTCACAGGCGCTGGTGAGACGTCTGATCCGCGCCCTGTCGCACTGCAGTGACGGCTCGGCGACCATCGACGACGGCCTCGTCTCGGTGGACTGCCGCCTCACACCGGGCGCGGTGGCTCGGGTTCGTCGGATCCTGGCCTCACCGCTGCCGGCGGGCGAACTGACGGCGCTCGACCTGACCGAGATTCACGCCGACGACTCCGAGGAGACCGCGGCGCGCTGAACGCAGCCGGCCCGAAGCCCATCGGGGCTCCGGGCCGACGACAAGACGAGTCGTTCCGGGATCAGCCTTGGGACTTCAGCAGATCGCGGATCTCGGTAAGGAGGACGATGTCCTTGGGAGGCTCGGCCGGGGCCGCCGGCTTCTCTTCTTCCTTCGCCTTCAGCTTGTTGAAGCTGCGAACCACCATGAAGACGGAGAAGGCGATGATGAGGAACGACACCAGCGAGTTGACGAAGACACCGTAGTTGATGGTGACGGCGCCTGCCTCCTGCGCCGCGGCCAGCGTGGCGTAGGGCCCCTCGGGCGAGCCCTGGGAGATGGTGAGGAAGAGGTCGGTGAAGTCGACGCCTCCCAGCAGCATTCCGATGGGAGGCATGAGGACGTCGTTGACCAGCGACTGGATGATGGTCCCGAATGCGGCGCCGATGATGATTCCGACGGCCATGTCCAACATGTTGCCCTTGACGGCGAACTTCTTGAACTCTTCGAGCATCTGCACCTCTCCCTGTGGGGGTGGGTGAGGAGACGCCTCCTGGGTGGGCACCTCCGGAGGAGCGAATGTAGGCCGGGGGGCGCACTTCGCCACTTTTGAGGGGGGCGAGGGGACACCGGTCCGTGCCGCGTGTAATGCAGGCAGTGCGCGGACGTTTGTCTGAGGGCGTAGAGGGACCGAGATCGATGGTCGAATTCCACGGAGCGATGCGGGTGACCAGCACGGGAACGAGGAGCCACGGACGGTTGGTCTGCCTCGTCCTGGCGACTCTCGTGGCGGGGTGCGGTGAGAACCCCCTCGGGGTGAAGGGGGGACTCCCCGACGGCGCGTACGTGGTCACCACGGGCGAGCCCCGCGTCATCAACGACTTCGTTACTCCGGGGTGGATGCGGGAGATGCCCGCGATCCACTTCACCAAGGAGGGCTCGTCCTTCGTGGTTACGGACAGCAGCGACGATCTGGTGGTCCTTGGCGCCGTTCAGCTGGCCGTGGAGGAGAACGGCTTCTGGCGGGTGCACTTCGGGTGGGCGCCCAGCGAGGAGGACCACTACTGGGAGATCCTCATGACGATGGACCAGTGCTCCGCTGCGGCCGTCACCGACGATCTGGGCGTTCCTCCGACGGGGTCTCTGACCGTGATCCTGCGGGAGTGCAGTATCGCGCGTCGTTGAGGCGACGCGGGTCCCATCTGGACATGGCCGCCCGCCGGCCGTCGAAGCATCCTGGGGGCGTCCCCATGCCGACGCCCGTGACTCCATGCATCAGGCTACGCCACTCCACCGCTCCCTCGTCCTCGCTGCCGCCCTCTCGACGGCCTGCGTTCCACCCCAGGCCTCGGAGGAGGAACGCTCCGATGTCACCGACAACGGGGCCGCGTGCATCGCGACGCTCGACAGCCAGCACTACCTGACGACGGCGGGCGGCCACCACCTCTTCGTCGAGCCGCGGTTCGTCGAAGCCAGGGACGCCGACGTCGTGGTGATGGGCACGCCGACCTATGCCTGGAGCATCGAGGACGCCGGGGCGGGGAACCCGCTGCGGGCCTCGGTGGCCACCACCGAACCCTTCGTAGGGGCGTCCTTCACCCCGACCGAAGCCCGGACCATTGCTCCTCCGCGGGAGACGGGGGCCGTGCGGTGGATCCACGGGGCCGTGCTGCCGGACGGGCCGTCGGGCTTCGTCCTCGAGTCCCCGGAGTCCACCGAGCCCGACGCCCCGACCCGAGCACTCGTCTTCGCTCGGTTCGGGGCAGAGGGGTGGGAGGAGGTCGACTCGATTCCTGTACCCGGTGAGGGCGAGCTCCTCTCCGGGATCGCCACCCATCCCTTGTACGACGACGGCGAGTTGCTGTGGGCAGCCCTCCTCGTCCAGGGAGTTCGCGCGTTCGTGGCCCTCTACCGTCGAGACGACGGCGGGTGGCGGGGTCCGGAGGTGGTCGACGCCCACCCCGACGACATCGCCGCTGCCGTGGCGCCGTCGGGAGATCCGGTGCTGGTCGTGGCCGGCCTGGACCCGTCCGAGGACCTGCAGCGCGCCGGTCTTCGAACGCACCAGCCCATCACGGGGCCGGCGCACGTCGTGTGGATCGCGGGCCCCGACGAGCGATTCCGCACCCTGACGGCCGGAGCCACAGACGAAGGGCTCCAGGCCGCTTGGCTCGCGCGCGGAGGACGTCGCCGGGGCGCGTGGGTGGTCGCTCTGCCGTCGACCGGGCGGTCCGAACCACGACTCCTGGATGCACAGGCCGGGACTCTGAGTCGCCTGGGGAGCCGGGGCCGCTGGGCCTTCTGGGCCACATCGGGCGCGGACACTACCACCGGGTCCCCACGACTGAGGCTCCATCGGTCGTCCGCGGACTCCGTGGAGCAGATCGCTGACCTTCCCAGCCCCTTCGTGGGGCTGTTGTCCGGAACCCTCTCGCCGACCGGCGAGATCGTCGTCGTGGGACCGGAGGCCCACTTCGAGACGACGACACCCTTCGTTCGTAGCCTCGTTCTTCGGTTCTCACTCTCCTGCGATTCGTGAAACGCTGCGGACCACCTGCCAGGCCGATGATCTCATTTCACACCTGGAGGTACCCATGCATCGCCCACCTTTTCTGCTCGCGCTCATCGTCGCAGGTGCCGTCGCGTCGGGCTGCGTATCGGAGCCCGGCACCGGCCCCCTTGGCGTCGTTGCGGAGAATGTTCCTCGCGTCCACCCGCCGGTCCTGACCCGGGCCGACCTCGTTCAGGACGAGTCGAGGCAATCGCCGCCCCGCCCGGCGGCGGACGGTCCCGTAACCGCGGTGTTCGAGGAAGACAGCTTCAACCGTCCGCTTCAGCAGATCTTCAATGCCCGGTCGACCGGCGACTTCCAGACCGGGTTCGCGGGGGTCTACGGCACCCACGAGTACATCGGCAACGTGGGCAAGATCACCACCACGGCCAACGTGACGCACAACCGCGAACATCTGGGCTCCACGGTGGGCACGAATCAGCAGTACACGCCCTTCCTCGGCGATTTCGGTCGAAAGAAGAAGATCGACGTCTTCCCGAAGGTATACACCGACATGACGTGCGGGCTGGTGGTGGAAGGGACGTCGCAGCACCAGGCCAGTTGGCAGTTCTATCAGGCCACGAGCGTCCAGAACTGGGGGGTCGTGCAGGTCTTCACCCAGGCCACACCCCACGCCCAGGGCGCGTGCTCGGGGGAAACCGGGGGGTTCGAGACGGAGCACACCCGACCCGGCGGGATCGTGTGCACCTACTGGATCACCTACGACCTGGATACCGGCGAGATCGTCGACGCCGAGCTCCTCTTCTGCTCCTCCACGGGCGGGGAGGTCATATGACCGCCGCCACGAGACGCCTCATTCCGTCGACCGAAGCCCGTCCATTCCACGCCAGGAGCACCCCCATGCCGTCCACCTCCCCCATTGCCGCCCACCGGCGTGGCGCCCCCGAGCGCCGTCGTCGCTTCCTGGCCGTCGCCCTCGTTCTCGCCGCCTTCTCCGCGCCGTGGGTGGAGGTGGCGTCGGCGCAGGAGTCCGCTGACGCCCGAGACGCTTCTAGCCGGACGTGGTCTCCTTCGCAGGTCTATCTCGCCATTCCCGACGACTTCCCTCCCATCGACGCGCGGGCCATGGTCGTCCGCGAACCCGGGGTGGACCTCATCGTTCTTCGTGACGGTGAGGTCGACGCAGGGACGCTGAGCATGGCCCTCCACGTACTGAGGGACGCCCGGCGCCGGATGCCGGCGCCGACGCTGGGGACCCTCATCCCCATCATGGGCTTCAGCGTCTCGGTGGAGGTCTCGGCACGGATCCGCGCGCGCCTCGAGGAGGCGCTCGGTCGGCTGACTCGGGCAGAGACGGTGGATCTGGGCTCCCTGGGACGGGGCCGGCGAGTCACTCTTTCTCCGCGCTGATCGGGCACCTCAGGGGCGGCCGGTGTCTGCCGGTCGCCCCGGGTGGCGTGGAGGAGGGCTACAGGACGAGTGTTACTGCTGGACGGCGTCGGACATCCAGCCGGTGAGTCCCTCGGGCGACCGCACGTAGAGGTAGCCGTCGAATCGGCCGAGGACGGGCACTTCCGTGCCCTCCTGCAGACGCGCCATCACCGGGGCCTCCGTCGCGGGACTGGCGCGGACGATCTCCGCCGCAGCCACCACCTGGGACGTGACGGGCTCGTCCACGGATTCGGTGAGGCGGGCAGCCACGTATCCCTGACCGCCGTCGGGCAGCCGCACCCGGAAATACTCGCCAGATCCTCCCAGGACCCGGAGCGGCGGGTGCCCCCCCCGCTCGCGGACCGCCGGAGCCCCGAGTCCGGGGGCTGCCCGAAGTCGGATGCCGTCGTTCCGCAGCCGCACCCATCCGCCCAGCCGGTCGAGGTCCGCGGTGAGCGCCTCGAGGTCGCCGGAAGGCGAACGGAGGAAGGGGGCGGGGTCCACAGGCCCCTCACCGCGTCGGTACATGCCGAAGTGAAGGTGGGGCGGGGTGGTGCGGGCGTTCCCGGTGTTTCCGACGAAGCCCACGGTGTCGCCCCGCTGGACCCGGTCGCCGTTGCGCACGTACTGGCTGTCGAGGTGGGCGTAGTAGATGTTGGCGTTCCGGACCGCGTCCCGAAGCCACACCACCTTCCCGCCGAGGTTGGTGACGTCGACGCGGTTCACCACGCCGTCGGAGGTGGCGAGGACCGGTGTGCCCCGTCGAGCGAAGATGTCCACGCCATGATGCGACCGGCGACCGCCGTCGCGGGCCACACCGAAGGGGCTTTGGACGGACCGCATTCCGTGGCCTTCCACGGGGAAAGCGAGCTGGGCATCGAGGCGCAGCACGACTCGATACTGACCACCCCGCAGGAGTTCGGGTTGCAGCCGCAGCACGAAGTCGCCTCCCCGCCACGGCTCGTGCTCGAAGCTCCCCGGGATGGAGTCGTACGAGACGATGGGGCGCAGGGGGTCGCCTTCGCCGGAGGGGACCCGGAAGAGCTCCACGAACACCTGCGTGTCGTCTTCACTCTGGAGCGAGATGTCGGCCGTGAGCTTCTGCCCACGGGGGACGGTGATCCGGTAGGCCATGGCCCCCGGATCCTCGGCGGTGATGAAGCCCTCCTCCTCGAAGGGTAGGGAGACCGGCGCAGCGCCATCCAGCGCCGCACGCCCGGCCGCCACCCAGTCCCGGGCCAAGGCCGTTTCCGCCAGCCCGGCCGCCACGAGGCTTTCCTGGTACGCCTCGTACGGCGTGAGGTCCCGGAAGCGGTCCTGGACCTGCTCGACCTGCTCACACGCCGAGGCGACGAGGCACACGGCGGCGAGGACGGTGGGGGGGCGTAGGCGTCTATGCATCATTCGAAGCTGTGCCGGCCTCCAACCTCGGGTCAAGTCGTTCGGGAGCGGGCACGCTCCGGGTAGAGACCCGGGGGCAGACGCCCGTCTGCTTACGCTCCGAATACGCCACACGGACGCGGTTCGTTTCCTCTGTGGCTTTGGAAATTGAAGTGACCTGGGGCCGCCGTTAGCTTTCTTGGCTCCCCCGTAGCGCCTTTTCCTCCCGCCACATCGGGACATTCGCGTGGTTCGCATCGCAGAGATCGAAGCCGGCAGCATCGCCGACGAGCTGAATCTGGAGATCGGCTCGCGGGTGGTGCGCATCAACGGAGAGCGCGTCCGTGACGGCATCGATCTGACGTACCTCCTGTCGGACACCGACGTGGAGCTCGAGACGGTCACGCCCGCCGGCGAAACGGTGATCTACGAGATCGAGCGCGAGCCTGGTGACGCCATGGGGATCGTGCCCGCTCCGGACACCATCCGCGAATGCGCCAACAAGTGCGTCTTCTGTTTCATCGATGGAAATCCGCAGGGCGCGCGGCAGACCCTCTGGCTCCGGGACGACGACTTCCGGCTTTCGTTCACCTACGGGAGCTACGTGACGCTGACCAATCTCGGGCCCAAGGGCCTGCAACGGTTGGTGGATCAGCGCATCTCGCCGCTCTATGTCAGCGTGCACGCCACGGAACCGGAGGTCCGCGAGCGGTTGCTCGTGAATCAACGGGCGGGTCTCATCATGGATCAGCTCCGCACGCTTCTGGATGGAGGTCTCGAGGTGCATACCCAGGTGGTCCTGTGCCCCGAGTGGAACGACGGGGTCCACCTCGATCGCACCATTGAGGATCTGTGGGCGTTGGGACCGGCCATCCGCTCGCTGTCCGTCGTGCCTGTGGGCCTCACCCGGTACAACCTGGAGCGGCCTGTCAGGCTGCTGAGACCGGACGAAGCCCGAGCCGCCATCGACCGCGTCGACGAGGCGCGCCAACGCGCCCTCGGGGAGCGGGACCTGGGATGGTGCTACGCTGCCGACGAGATGTACCTCATCGCCGGGCGGGACATCCCCACGGCAGCGTACTACGACGACGGCGCCCTCTACGAGAACGGCGTCGGCGCCGTCCGCAGGTTCGTCAACGGCTTCGATGAGCGTGTCGGGACGCTCCCGCGCCTGGAAGGACGGAGGATCCGCCTCGTGACGGGTGGCTCCATGGCGCCCTTCATCCGCCAGCGGGCCCCCCGCCTCGCCGATGCGGTAGGAGCCGTCGTGGACGTCGTGGAAGTCGAGAACCGGTACTTCGGGCCCTCAGTGACCATCGCCGGCCTCCTGGGAGGCGAGGACATCCTGAGCGCCCTGGGCGAGGGCAGGGAAGGCGACATCGTCGTCCTGCCCGCCGAGGCGCTCAACGCGGACGACATCTTCATCGACGACGTGCCGCTGTCACGACTGGCTGCCCGTCTGGGGCCGGCGGAGATCCTGACGGGCTTCGAGATCACCGAGGCTCTCGCCGACGGAGCCCGGGCGGGCAAGGGAGCGGCGTGACGTGACGCCTCGACTGCCCGTCGTGGCGGTCGTCGGTCGGCCCAACGTCGGGAAGTCGACGTTCTTCAACCGGGTCCTCGGCCAACGCCTCGCCATCGTCGACGATCAACCGGGTGTCACGCGGGATCGCAATTTCGCCCGAGCCGACTGGGCCGGCCGCGACTTCTTCATCGTGGACACGGGCGGGGTCATCGAGGGAAGCCACGAAGTCCTCGACGCGGCCATTCGGGAGCAGGCCATGCACGCCGTCGACGAGGCGGACGTGATCCTGTTCCTGGTGGACGGCAAGGACGGAGTCCATCCCCTGGACGAGCGCCTGGCGGAGGTGCTCCGCAAGACCGAGACGCCCGTTGTGCTCGTGGTGAACAAGATGGACAACCTGCCCACAGACCAGGGACACCTCGACTTCTGGTCCCTGGGCATCGGAGAGCCCGTTCCGGTGAGCGCCCTCTCGGGGAAAGGGTCGGGAGACCTGCTGGATCGGCTTCTCGACGTCATGCCCGAGGCGCCGGAGAGCGATGTGGACGCCGACGCCATTCGGGTGGCGGTGGTCGGAAAGCCGAACGTCGGGAAGTCGAGTTTCGTCAACAAGCTCATCGGCGAAGACCGGGTGGTGGTGTCCGACGTGGCAGGAACCACACGCGACCCCATCGACACGCTCTTTCGCTACCACGACCGGACACTGGTCTTCGTGGACACCGCGGGCCTGCGGAAGCAGACGAAGATCAAGGACTCCCTGGAGTACTACAGCGCCCTGCGCACGGATCGCGTGGTCCACACCGCCGACGTGTGCATCCTGCTCGTCGACGCCAGCGAGGACGACATCCACGCGCAGGACATACGGATCGCCCAAACCGCGTGGGATGCGGGCCGGGGGCTGATCCTCCTGGCCAACAAGTGGGATCTCGTGGAGAAGGACACCAAGACGGCCCAGGAATGGACCAAGCGGGTGCGCGAGCGGATTCCTTTCCTCCAGTGGGTCCCCATGGTGTTCACGTCGGCGCTGACGGGACAACGTGTCCGACGCTGTCTCGACCTCATTCTCGAGGTCAACGAGGAGCGCTCCCGACGGATCGAGACCCACGAGGTCAACGAGGTCCTGCGCACGCTGGTGGGGCGGCAGCCTCCTCCCCACCATCGAGGCCGCCCGGTGAAGATCAAATACGGGACGCAGGTGTCGGTGCGACCCCCCGTAGTCACGTTGTTCGCCAACTTTCCGAAGGCCATCCCCGATCACTACATTCGCTACCTCCACAACGGGTTCCGCGAGGCATGGGACTTCATGGGGACGCCCATCCGGCTCCGCATCCGGAGCGGCAAGGACGACGCATCGTAGGACCGCGCGCCGCAGGCTTCGACCCTCGGGCACTCAGGATGTGACACGGTGACGTACGCCTTACTCGGACTCTCGTACCTCCTCGGCGCCACCCCCACCAGCTACTGGGTGGGGAAGGCGTTCCATGGCTTGGATCTACGTGAGCACGGGTCAGGTAACCTCGGCGCCACCAACGCCTTCCGCGTCTTCGGATGGAAGTGGGCCCTCCCCGTGGTCATCGTGGACGTCGCCAAGGGATGGGTCCCCGTGGTCGTCTTTGCCGACCTGGCCGGAGTGGGCTTTCGTTGGGCCCTGGCCTACGGTACTGCGGCCATCTTCGGCCACATGTTCAGTCTCTGGGTCGGATTCAAAGGGGGGAAGGGGATCGCCACCAGCGCGGGTGCCTTCCTGGGCTTGGCGCCGTGGGCCGTGCTGGGCGGACTCATCGTCTGGCTCTGCGTGACCCTTCCCACGGGATACGTCTCCCTCGGATCCATTGCGGCCACCTTCGCGCTGCCCATCCTCATCGCCGTGACGCCGCACCAGGGCGGGATGGAGCTGGTGGGTTTCGCCACGGCCCTGGCCATCTTCGTCATCGTCAAGCACCGATCCAACATCGGTCGGCTGATGCGAGGAGAAGAGAACCGGTTCGGTCGCAAGGCCGCGAGTGACCCGCCGCCGTCGTGACCGAATCCCGGAGGGTCGCCGTTCTCGGGGCCGGTGCGTGGGGTACCGCCCTCGCCACCGTCCTCGCCGAAGGGGATCACGAAACATGGCTGTGGTCCTACGAGGAGGAGGTCGCCGAGGCCATCGGCCGGGACGGAGAGAACCCGTACCTGGCAGGCGTCCGTCTCCCGCCTTCCCTCCAGGCCTCGGCCGACATGGCCCGGGTCCTGGACGGAGCGAGCCTCGTCGTTTCGGTGAGTCCGTCGCAGGTCGTACGGCCAGTCCTCCAGGCGGCCGCACCCCTGCTGGCGGACGACGCCCTCCTGGTGAGCGCCTCCAAGGGCATCGAGCTGGGAACGTTGCTGCGGATGGACGAGGTCGCAGCCGAGGTACTGGGACCCGCCATCGGGGACCGCTTCGCGGTGCTGTCCGGGCCTAGCTTCGCCAAGGAGGTGGCTCAGCGTCAGCCTACCGCAGTGGTGGTGGCCAGCAAGGCCGCGAACGTTCGCCAGGCCGTCCAGGAGGCGTTCCAGACCCCGTGGTTCCGGGTGTACACGAACCCGGACGTCGTCGGCGTGGAGCTCGGGGGCGCGGTGAAGAACGTCATCGCCCTCGCCGCAGGCATGACCGCAGGCCTCGGATACGCCCACAACTCCACGGCGGCGCTCATTACGCGAGGGCTAGCCGAGATTACCCGTTTGGGTGTGGCGATGGGCGCTCAACAGGCGACGTTCTACGGCCTGGCGGGAGTGGGCGATCTGGTCCTCACGGGCACCGGTGGGTTGAGGCGGAACCGCACGGTCGGGTATCGTTTGGGCGCCGGGGAGACTCTCGACGCGATCCTCGGGGAGATGACGGCCGTGGCCGAGGGCATCAAGACGGCCCGAGCCGTCCATGACCTCGCATCGAAACACGGCGTGGAGATGCCCATCGCCGAGCAGGTGTACGCCATCGTGGAGCAGGGGAAGACGCCGGCCGAGGCGTTGCGGGACCTCATGCTCCGAGATCCGAAGCCCGAGGAGTGGTCGTGAACGAGCCGGTCGCCAAGAAGGTCTACTACTCCATCGGCGAGGTGTGCGACCTCTCCGGGCTGAAGCCCCACGTGCTTCGCTACTGGGAAACCCAGTTCTCGGTCCTCAATCCCACGAAGAACCGGGCCGGCAACCGCGTCTACCGCCAGCGTGACGTCGAGATCGTCCTCCTGGTCAAGCATCTCCTGTACGACGAGAAGTACACCATCGAGGGCGCCAACCAGAAGATCCTGGAGATGCGGAGCAGCGGCGAGCTCAAGGAGGAGCGAAGCGAGGTGGTGGCCCCCGACTTCCTCACCGGCATCAAGGCCGAACTCGAGGAACTCCGGGAGCTCCTGACTCCGCCCGAGCCTGCGGAGTGAATCGCTCGTTCCCCATGAACATCCTGTGCACCAACGACGACGGCTACCTGGCCACGGGCATCGGTGTTCTGGCCAGGGCAGCGAGCAGCCTCGGTACCGTCACGACGGTGGCGCCCGACCGCGAGCAGAGCGCCACCAGTAGCTCCTTGACCCTCCACCATCCCCTCCGCGCCCGGCGTGCCCGGGACGGAACGTGGATCGTGGACGGTACCCCCACCGACTGCGTCATCGTCGCCGTGGGTGAGCTCATGAACCAACGGCCCGACGTCTGTGTGTCCGGCGTGAACCACGGCTCCAACATGGGCGAGGACGTCCTCTACTCGGGTACCGTCGCCGCGGCCATGGAGGCTACCGTGCTGGGCATCCCTGCGGTGGCCCTGTCGTACTGCGGGGTGTTTCCCGAGGAGATGGAGGGGCTCGAGGGTCTCGTGGGTCAACTGCTGAAGGGGATTCTCGGACGAGGTGACTTTCCGGAGGACACCCTCCTGAACATCAACCTGCCGCCCATTCCGCCGGACGAAGTCAAAGGCGTCCGCGTCACCTCCCTGGGTCGTCGGCGGTACGCCGATTCCATCACCCGGGCCAACGATCCCATGGGCCGGGAGTACTTCTGGATCGGAGGGGGCACCGCCACGTGGCGCGGCCCGGCCGGGTCGGACTTCCAGGCCGTGGAGGACGGCTACATTTCGGTGACGCCTCTCCATCTCGACCTGACGAACTACGGTCTCATCGAGGACATCCGCGCGTGGGACCTGACCCTCTAGCCGATGTCCGCTATGCGGGCTATCGGCGCAAGCTCATCGAGGACATCCGGTCTCGAGGTGTCGACGATCTCGAGATTCTGCAGCTCTTCGATCGGGTGCCCCGGCATATCTTCCTACCGGAGGGCGTCCAGCCGCGTGCGTATGAGGACAACGCCATCCCCATCGGGTACGGTCAGACGGCCTCCCAGCCATCCCTCCAGGCCCACTACCTCTCCATTCTGCGGCCCACCGAAGACGACAAGGTCCTCGAGATCGGAACCGGCTGCGGGTACCTGACGGCCCTTCTCGCCATCATGGCCGACCGGGTCTATTCCGTGGAGCGGGTGCGCGAGTTGTCGAAGCGCGCCCGGAAGGCGCTCGACGCCTTCGGCGTGAAGAACGCGGCCCTGCTCGTGGGCGACGGGACCATCGGATGGCGTAAGTACGCCCCCTTCGACGTCGTCGTGGTGTCGGCCGCATCCCCTTCGGTGCCCAAAGCCCTCGTCGATCAACTCGCCGATGGGGGCCGCATGCTCATTCCCGTAGGATCCAGAGACATCCAGGAGTTGACGTTGGTGAAGAAGACCGGGTTCGCGGTGACCGAGGAGATCGTGGGCGGAGAGGTGAAGTTCGTGCCGCTCCTGGGGCGGTTCGCCTGGAGCGAGGAGGGCGGGTCGTGACGGAGGGCGTCGAGGCGAACCCCGCTGAGGGTGCCGGGCAGGAGCGTACGTACAAGGGCATCCGCGGCCAGATCCGGCGCCTCTACGACTGGGTGCTCCATTGGGCGGACACGCCGTACGGGGTGTGGGCTCTCTTCGCCATCGCGTTCGCCGAGTCGTCGTTCTTTCCCATTCCCCCCGACCCTCTGCTGCTCGCCCTCTGCCTGGGCGCGGCCAAGCGCTCCATCCGCTTCGCCGCCATCGCGACGCTGGCGTCGGTCCTGGGAGGGATGGCCGGCTACGCCATCGGGGCGTTGGCCTGGGCCGGGACGCAGGACCTCTTTTTCGCCTACGTGCCCGGTGTCACCCCCGAGGCGTTCGAGAAGGTCCGGGCCTTCGCGGACCAGTCCTGCTTCGCCGCCGTCTTCATGGCCGGACTCACGCCCATCCCGTACAAGGTCTTCACCCTCGCGTCGGGCGTGTTCGGCATCAACTTCGGCATCTTCGTGCTGGCGTCGGTCCTCAGCCGTGGTTTCCGCTTCCTGGTGCTGGCCGGTCTCGTGTACTACTTCGGGCCGCCCATCGAGCGCTTCATCGACCGCAACTTCGACCGGCTGGTGGTGATCTTCAGCGTGCTCCTCGTCGGGGGGTTCATCGCCGTGGAGTTCTTCTTCTCCTGACGCGGAAACCTTTGTTTACGCAGCGAAGCCGGAAGTATATTGCGGACGTCGCGCGAGTCGTGCCCCCAAGGTGTGGAGAAGGGCCATGAGCGAGAACAATCGAGGATCCCGTCTGCCGCCACCGGCTTTTCCACCAGGGTCCCGCCGTCACCAGGTACGGGACTCCGTCCCCAATGTGAAGGCGAAGGTGGAGTCCGTGGACGAGGCCCTCATCGGCCCCGACGAGGCGATTCCCGATCGGGCCGACCCCTTCGGTGATGCCTTCATCTCGCCCGACGAACCGCTTCCCGAGCGCAAGATCGAGCTCGCGGAAGCGTTCCTGGACGCCCACGCCGCGGCCTCGGTGGAAGAGGGCGTCGTGGTGGGGATGGACCTCGATCCCCACCTCCAACCGTCCGAGTCGGTCTCCCGAGGCGATCCGCACGTCGTCGAGCTCATGACCGCCGTGGCCAAGCTCGCCGAGGCGGTGCGCCGGAAGGGAGAGGCGGGCCTGCGGTCGGCGCCGGAGATGAGCCGTTTCGAGGCCACGCTACGGGCGTACTGCGTGGGATATCTGGCAGGGCGCAGGGCCGAAGAGCCGCCCCAGCCCGAGATCGAAGAAGCACTACCAACGGACGGCTGACGAACCCGCGGCCCTGTGGGAAAGCGACGGACGGCCCGACCCGAGCCGCCGAAGATCCGCGGTGCCCTTCACGCGGCATTCCCCGACGCCGAGATCGACCTTCACGGCCTGACCCGAACGCAGGCCGTCGGACGCGTGGAGCGCCTCCTCGACAGTTGGGAACGCCGAGGCGGACAGCCCGTCCTCCGCATCATCACCGGGAAGGGGAATCGGTCCCAGGGTGACGCGGTGCTCCTCGGTGCAGTGGAGGAACGCCTGAGGGAGGAGTTGGGCGGGCGGATCGCCGAGATGGCGCGGGGTGCGGGGGGAGGAGGAGGGCGGGTGGAGGAGGGGCGAGGGACGGGG
>CALJKZ010000704.1 GCA_937983085.1 uncultured Gemmatimonadales bacterium | reverse complement strand
TGCCGATGGTCAGCCCTGCGGGCGACGCGCTGCACCCCTACGACCCATCCGGCCCCAGCCCGATGGGTCCTTCCTTCTCAAGTTCTTCGAGCGCCCGGCGCAACGTCTCCCCGACCTTCCGCACCTTGAGGTTGGCGGAGTTGATGAGGCTCACCGCACCGATCCATTGCTCGTCGCCCTGCTGGACCGTGATGACCGTGGCCTGCTCGCCCTGGTCGTTGAGGAGCTGGATGAACACCGCCGGACGGGCTTCGTCTGCCCGGATGGCGATGGTGAAGTCGGCGAAGCGGACCCGGTAGGAGTCGGATACTCCATCCGACTCCCAGTTGATCTCCGACCGTCGACTCTTCTCGACGAGGCTGTCGAAGAACGACCTCAGCTCGGTGGGGACGGGCATGGGCCGGAGGCGGCGCCCTACTCGTAGGGCTTTACGGAAACCCCGACGACTCGGAAGCTGCTGGCCCCGTAGATGCTGGACACGTCCTCGATGTGGAGGATGCCCTCGAGCCAGACGGGATTCCAGCCGTCCATCTTGGCTCGTTTGCCCTCGTCCATCTCGACGTAGACGAGCTGGTTCGGGGGCGGCGGAGGCGTGTGGACGCACGCCCCGACGTACGGCACCAACAAGAACTCGGTGGCCGAGGACGCGAAGTCCTCGAGAGGCACGGTGAACCCGGGAATCCGGACGGGCTTGCCCTGAAGCTCCCGAAGAAGCTCCGACATCTCACCGGTCTGGTAGTCGAGGCCCGCCAGTGCACGCCAGGTGAGCTCCACGGGGTCGTCCGTCGCCGGAGTCGGCGAAAAGCCCACCGCGCCCACAACGAGGAGGAGAAGCAACCCGCGTCCTCCTCTCCGGATCATCGTAGACCACGTGCCTTTCATCGAACGACCTCCAGCAGTTTCCCTCAGCGGCCTGGTGTGGACGCGTCCTGGTCGGACACCGGCCGGCTCAACGTCGGATAGGTGATACCCAACTGCTCCAGATAGGTGTCGAACCGCGTCTCATCATAATAGTACTGCTCGAGGAGCGGCCGGTACGTATCCATGATCTCGCGGTTGAGATGGATGGGCGGTGCGTCGTCCGGCCCGATGAAGGGCTGGTACGTGGTGACCGAGGTCTGCTCGTCGTTGAAGTACGTCCACGCCTGGTCCACCAACTCGGGCTCGACGAAGAGCTGGAGCGCCGTTCGCGCCATCACCTGCGCACCCGCGACCGCGCCCTTGTGGGCGATGGGTGTGGCCATGGCCATGGCGCTCGACCAGTGGTGTCCGGGCAGTCCGGGCACGTTCGAGGGGAAGCGCAGCGTGACCGTGGGCATCGTCCACGAGATGTCACCGATGTCGTCCGAGCCGCCACTCCGCCGCGGTCCCGGAGGCCCGAACGGGCTCAACGAGGTCGGCATCCCGGAGGGCACACTGCCCACCGACTGCTGGACGCCCTCGGCGAACGCGTGGTCGTCCTCCGTCCACTCCGCACGCCCGCCGGCCCGCATGTGCGCGCTCATGGTCTCGGCGACGACGCGGTTGAAGTGACGCGGCCACGCGGCGCCGATCACCCGATAGCTCATCTCCGTGTCCGTCATCAGCGCCGCACCCTGCGCGATGTTCACCGCGATGTCGTAGTTGCGCTGGATGTCCTCGTAGTCCATCTCGCGGATGAAGTACCAGACCGAAGCACGCTGAGGAACCACGTTGGGCTGGTCACCGCCGTCGGAGATCACGTAGTGGGACCGCTGGTCCGGGCGGAGGTGCTCGCGACGGAAGTTCCAGGCGACGTTCATGAGCTCGACGGCGTCGAGGGCGCTTCGGCCCCGCCACGGAGCGCCGGCCCCGTGGGCTGCCTCACCCTGGACGCTGAACTCCACCGACACCAGACCCGTGCCGCCTCCCTGACCCCAGGTCACGCTGAGGTTGGAGCTCACGTGGGTGAAGAGGGTCACGTCGACATCGTCGAGGACGCCGTCACGCACGTACCAGGCCTTGCTGGCCAGCTGCTCCTCGGCCACGCCCGGCCACAGCACGAGCGTCCCTTCGATCCCCTCCTCCTCCATGATCTCCTTCAGGGAGATGGCGGCGACGACGTTCACAGCCTGCCCGGAGTTGTGCCCTTCTCCGTGGCCCGGCGCGCCGGAGACCAACGGATCATGGTAGGCGACGCCCGGCTTCTGATTGGCCTTCGGAATCCCGTCGATGTCCGACCCGAACGAGATGACCGGGCTGCCGGAGCCCCAACGGGCGACCCACGCCGTGGGGATGCCCGCGACGCCGCGGTCGATGGTGAAGCCGTTCTCTTCGAGGATGCCGGTCACGTAGGCCGACGTTTCGATCTCCTGCTGCCCGAGCTCCGAGAAGGAAAAGATCTTGTCCACCATCACCTGGGCGAGCTTGGCCCGGCTCTGGACCCGGGCGTCCACGCGTTCGGTGAGGTCCTCGAGGGACTGCGCCGAACCGGTGGTGGGAAGCAGGAGGGCGAGCGCTAGAGCGCCCAGGCTGAAGAGTGTCGACCGACCCATGGATCCTCGCGTACCATCAGGAATTGCCAGCGAATTATCAGGCCGACCTTAGCCCCTCCGGCGGGGCTCTGCAATCCTCGGGCGCCTTGCTGGTTCGCCTCGGGCGGAGGTAACGTCTGCCCCTCGTCGTTCCCCGTCCGCGATCCATCTCCGTGCCGGAATCCTTCATGATTCGAGTCGTCCATTCCCGTTCCATCACCTCCCTTTTCCTCCTGGCCCTGACGGCGCTCTTCACCCGCCCCGTCCTGGGCCAGACGGCACAGGACCCCTACGTCGGATTCACGGCCGCCAGGGCGCTCGATCAGGCGGCGTGCGAGGCGCGTTTCCTCGAGCTCCCGTCGAGCGAGGCGTTCCGCGAGCACCTCCGGATCATCACGTCTGCGCCCCATCCGGCGGGCTCTGCCGCCCAGGTGGAGGTGGGCAACTACCTCACTAGGGTCATGAAGGCGGCCGGCCTGCGCGTCGAACGCCACACCTACGACGTGTACCTCCCCCAGCTCACCGACGACGTGGAGGCGTGGATTGCCACCCCGGAGCGGATCCGCCTGTCCAACCGAGAGCCGGCGCTGGACGAGGATCGCTTTTCCCACCACCCGGATCTGCTCAACGGTTGGAACGCCTTCTCCGGTACGGGTGACGCCACGGGCGAAGTCGTCTACGCCAACTTCGGTCGCCGCGAGGACTACGAGGCCCTGGATTCCATGGGGATCGACCTCACGGACCGCATCGTCATCGCGCGCTACGGTGGCAACTTCCGGGGCTACAAGGTGAAGTTCGCCGAGGAGCGCGGAGCGGCGGGCGTCATCATGTTCAACGATCCCGGCTTCAGCCGTGAGAACGCCTACCCCGACGGCCCCATGATGAACGGGGAGACCATCCAGAGGGGATCGGTCCTCACGCTGCCCTGGACGGGCGACCCCCTCACTCCCTTCGAACCGGCTCTCCCGGTGAGCGGAGAGCGCGGCCACGTCGAGCGCCTCGACCCCGACGACGTGCCCATGCCGACCATCCCCGTCCTGCCACTCGGGTACCTCGCCGCCGAGGAGATCCTCTCCCGCATGGAGGGACAGGAGGCGCCAGGGGGTTGGCGCGGCGGCATCGAGAGCTCGTACCGCCTCACCGGCGGACCGGGGCTCACCGTACGGGTTCGCGTCAATCAGCCGCGGGCTCTAACCCGAGCCGTCAACGTGGTGGGCACCGTCGTCGGGTCCGAGCTTCCCAGCGAATGGGTGATCCTCGGCGCCCACTACGACCCGTGGGGCTTCGGCGCCATCGACCCCAACGGCGGCACCGCCATGCTCCTGACTCTCGCCGAAGCCCTCGGGCAGCTCGCCGAGGAGGGATGCCGTCCGCGGCGCTCCATCCTCATCGCCCACTGGGACGCGGAAGAAGCCGGCATCATCGGCTCCACCGAATGGGTCGAGGAATTCATGGACCCCCTCACCGTCGACGCTGTGGCGTACATCAACGCCGATGGCGCCGTCTCGGGTCCCAACTTCGGTGGTTCCTCGTCACCGTCCCTGAAGGGCACCATCCTCGACGTCCTCGACGACGTGCCGTATCCCGGCACCGACCTCACCGTGCTGGACTGGTGGCTCACCGAGGGCGGCGGCGGAGAACTCGGCAACCTCGGAGGTGGCTCGGACCACGTCGGCTTCTACACCCACGCCGGCGTGCCTTCCGCAGGCCTCTCCACCGGCGCGCCCAGCGGTGTGTACCACTCGAATTACGACAACTTCGCGTGGTTCGAGCGCTTCGGTGACACCGACTTCGTCTTCGGCCCCATGCTGACCCGCGTCGACGGACTCGTCGCGCTGCGGCTGGCCAACGCCGACGTGATTCCCTTCGACGTGGTGCGCTACGCCACCGACACCCGAGTGCACGTCGAGACGCTGCTTCGCGTGGCCGAGGATCGAGGCGTCGACGTCGACCTCACGCGCCTCGTCGCGGCTACATCGGGCCTGGAAACGGCGGCCAACCGCTTCGCGTCGGCCCGGGACCGGAGCCTGGAGGGCGACGCAATGGCCCTCGTGGCGCCCGTCGCACAACGCACGAATCGTCTGCTCCGCCAACTCGAGGACGCGTGGCTCGACGACGACGGCCTCCAGGACCGACCCTGGAGCCGCAACCTGTACGTGTCACCCGACCCCTTCAGCGGATACGCCTCGTGGATGCTTCCCGGGGTGCGCTACGAGATCGAGACCGACGATCCGGCCGAGGTACCCGAGTGGGAAGAGAAGTACATCCGGGCCATCGACCGGTTGGTGGACGTGCTCGACCGGGCAACGGCCGAGCTGGAAGGGCTGCGCTAGTAGGCGGGGCGTCGGAACCGTGACCGAGAGTTCGTCGTGCGTCGAGGCCCGGGAGTTGAGATTCGCCTACCCGGGCGGAGCAACGGTTATCGACATCGCCGCGCTCACCATCGAACGGGGTGAACGCGTCTTCCTGTATGGTCCCTCCGGGAGCGGAAAAACCACCTTGCTCGGCCTCGTGGCGGGCGTGCTCCGTCCTCCCTCGGGAACACTCCACGTACTGGGTCATGACGTCGGCGCCCTTTCGTCGCCGGCCCGGGACCGCCTTCGGGCAACTCACATCGGGTACATCTTCCAGATGTTCAATCTGATCCCGTACCTCAACGTGCGAGACAACATCGCCCTTCCCGTGCGGATCGCCTCGGAGCGTCGCGACCGGCTCAACGGGTCGCTCGCTACGGCGGTAGCCGACGCGGCGACCCACCTCGGGATCGAGGGCCTGCTCGACGAAGAGGTCACCCGATTGAGCGTCGGCCAGCAGCAGCGCGTCGCGGCGGCCCGGGCCCTCCTGGGGTCCCCAGAGCTCATCATCGCCGACGAACCCACATCGGCCCTCGACACTGATCGGCGAATCGCCTTCCTCGAGCTGCTCTTCCGCAGTGTGGAGGATGCGGGCTCGACCCTCCTGTTCGTGAGCCACGATCTAGGACTTGCCGACGAGTTCGATCGATCGCTGTCGCTCAGCGACCTCAACCGGGCGGGAGGCTGACATGCTGCTCCTCCACCTGGCTCGACGCTCGCTCACGAACCGCCTTCTCACCACCTCGCTCACGGCCCTATCCATCGCGTTCAGCGTCGCGCTCCTGGTGGGCGTGGAGAACGTCCGAACTGGGATGCGCGAGAGCTTCTCGAACACCGTGAGTGGGACCGACCTCATCGTCGGGTCCCGGGGAGGCACCATCCAGCTGCTGCTCTACTCGGTCTTCGGGATGGGTTCTCCCATCGCGAACATCTCCTACGAGACGTGGAAGAAGTGGGACGAGCACCCTGCCGTGTCATGGACGATCCCCTACGCGCTGGGGGACAGTCATCGCGGATTCCGCGTGATCGGGACGAACGAGACGTTCTACGAGCGGTACCGATACCGAGGCGGCCAACCCATCTCGTTGGCTGAGGGGCGGCCCGCCTCCGGTGTCTTCGACGTGGTGCTCGGCGCCGAAGTCGCCACCCGGCTCGGCTACACTCTGGGCGAGCAGATCGCGGTCACCCACGGCATGAGCGCCGTGGGCTTCATGAACCACGACGAGATGCCTTTCGAGGTCGTGGGAATCCTCGAACGCACCTTCACCCCTGTCGACCGTGCGGTTTACGTGACGCTGGAAGGCGTTACGGCCATGCACATGGGATGGGAATCCGGCGCCCCACCCATGCCCGGCGAGGAGGTTCACGCAGACGACGTCCTCGCCATGGAGGAGGTGCACGTATCTCAGATCACCTCATTCTTCCTCGGCGCCGAGTCGAGAGCGTTGACCCTCCAGATCCAGCGCGAGATCTCCACCAGCGAAGAGGAACCGATGACCGCGGTGATCCCGGGCGTCGCCCTTTCGGAAATGTGGCGCGGCATCAGCTATGCCGAGGACGGCCTCCGCGTCATCTCCGGCTTCGTCGTCCTGGTGGGGATTCTCGGCATGCTCGTCTCCATCTACACATCCCTCGAGGCGAGGCGGCGTGAGATGGCGATCCTCCGCGCGCTGGGAGCCGGCCCCCGTCGGATCGTCTCTCTCCTCGTTCTCGAAGCCGGTCTACTTTCGGCAATGGGGGCAGCCCTGGGCGTCGGGTTGGTGTACGCCGGACTCTTCGTTCTACAGCCGTGGCTCGAAGGGCGATTCGGCCTTCTCGTTCCCATCCGCATGCTCGACGGAGTCCAGTTGGCCTTCGTAGGAGCCGTCATCGTCCTCGGCTTCGCGGCCGGCCTGGTGCCTGCGGTGAAGGCATACCGCACCGCCCTCCACGACGGCCTCTCCGTCCGCGTCTGATGCCAGGTCGCCGGGCATGTGCGCTGCTCTCCCGCCTGGCTGGAGCGGTCGTCGTTCTCGTAGTCGCGGCCTTCCCCGAAGGCGCCTACGCCCAGGGGTCCATCGCCGAGCGTCTCGGCGAGGCACACGGTCTGGGATGGACGATGGGAGCCGAGGACGCCCCGGTCACCGTGATCGAGTTCACCGACGTGTCGTGCCCGTACTGTGCGTCCTTCCACGCCGGCACACGCGCCGCGCTTCACGATGAGTTCGTGGAGACCGGCAAGGTCCGGTGGATCACGCTGAGCTACGTCTCGGGCCTGTATCCCAACTCGGAGACGGTGTTCGTAGCCGCCGAATGCGCCGGCCGTCGGGGTCGGTACGACCCGTTCCTCCAGGCCGCGTTCGAGGCCCGGGAATCGTGGCTGCGGGCGGGCGGCCCCGAGCTGACGGAGGCCGTCGCCCACATGGGCGCCGCGGTGGGACTCACGAAGGACGAGTTTGGCTCCTGCACCGCGGACGCCGCCGTCATGGAGCGCCTGGAGACGATCCGGGGGCTGGCTCGCGCCGTGGGCGTGCGGGGAACGCCGACTTGGTTCGTCGACGGCTTCCCGGTGATGGGCGACTTGCCGCTCGGCTACGCCCGAAGCTTCATCGTCGCCCGACTCGACGGATCACGCGTCCCGGTGCCGCGGTAGGCGACATCCCCAAGCGTCGTGCGATGAACGGCGACCTTGGGTATCATCCCGAGGGGGTACGCTCCCCTCGCTTTCTTATCGAACCCACGGGTGCTGAACGTCCATGCTCCGACTTCTTTCGCTCCTCGCCCTGTCGCTCGCCGTAGCCGCACCGCACGCCGCGGCCCAGGCCCAGTCCTTCCTCGATCCCCTGGTCGCGCCGGCCGACGTCCAAGAGGACGTCCGCTCCATCATGGAGCACCCCCGGGTCCAGGAAGCCTTCCGGCATCTGGTGGAAACCGACGACCGAACCATGGCGGACCTCCGTGAGCTGACGCAGATCCCCGCACCTCCCTTCATGGAAGAGGTCCGCGGACGGCGGTTCGCCGAGATGCTCGTCGAAGCCGGCGTCGATTCGGTCTGGACCGACGAGGAGGGCAACGTCATCGGCCTGCGCAGCGGCACGGGGACGGGCACCATCGTCATCTCCGGGCACCTCGACACGGTGTTCCCGGAGGGTACCGACGTCTCCATCCGACAGGTGGGTGACACGCTCTTTGCTCCAGGCATCGGCGACGACACGCGCGGCC
The DNA here is from genome assembly GCA_937983085.1 of uncultured Gemmatimonadales bacterium. Lineage (GTDB taxonomy): Bacteria > Gemmatimonadota > Gemmatimonadetes > Longimicrobiales > Gaopeijiaceae > UBA2589. Next base: position 5,719 of record CALJKZ010000704.1, on the reverse strand, counting down.
TGGCGACGGTCCCCGCCATCCTCCGGGCCATGAACGCGGCCGACATCGAAACCGAGCACGACGTCTGGTTCGTGGGAACGGTGGGCGAGGAGGGACTCGGCGACCTGCGCGGCATGAAGCACCTCTTCCGTGACGGCGGCCCGCCCATCGACGCCTTCATCTCCATCGACGGCCTCGGCCGCGACGGCATCACGAACGCCGGCCTGGGATCGTACCGGTACCGGGTGACCTTCGAGGGTCCTGGCGGCCACTCGTGGGGCGCGTTCGGACTGGCCAACCCGGCGCACGCCCTGGGACGAGCAGTGGAGCGCTTCGATGAAGCGGCGAAAGCGTACACCGACGATGCGGAGCGACGCACCAGCTACAACGTCGGCCGCATCGGGGGCGGCACCTCGGTGAACTCCATCCCCTTCGAGGCGTGGATGGAGATCGACATGCGCTCCGAGAGCCCCAGAGCCCTCGACGAGATCGACGCGGTATTCCGGCAGGCGATGCAGGAAGGGATCGACGCCGAGAACGCAGAGCGGACGGGTGGCGACGAGCTCGTCCTCGTCCTCGACAAGATCGGGGAGCGGCCTAGCGGTGAGATCCCCGACGACCACCCCTTCGTCCTGCGGGCCATCGCGGCAACGGGACTCACCGGTGGCACGCCGCGCCTGGGCCGCAGCTCCACCGACTCCAACGTTCCCATCGCCCGCGGCATCCCGGCCATCACCATCGGTGGCGGCGGCGCCGGGGGAGCGGCTCATTCCCTGGACGAGTACTTCATCAACCGCGACGGCGCCGTGGGCGTTCAGCGGGCCTTGTTGGTTCTCCTCGCTCAAGCGCGGCTGTCGCCGGTCATGGAGTAGCGCCTGGCTGCACCCACCGAGGACCAGCGCCAGGCTCCATCCCGGCTCGGAAGGTGGGCCGTCCGGGCCGCCGTTATGGTCGTGGTGTGGGCCGGCCTGTCGAGCCTCGCGACGCTGCTCCTTCCAAACGTCCCGGTTGGGCAGGCCCGCACCTCCGCGGCCGACGGCATGGTGGTCGGCGCCGTGCACATGCACACCCTCGAATCGGACGGGAGCGGCACGGTGGACGATCTCGTCGATGCCGCCGTGGCCCACGGCCTCGACTTCATCGTCGTCACCGACCACAACACGCTGAAACCCACCACCTACGAGTACCGCCGCGGCGTGCTCGTCGTGCACGGCGAGGAGTTCAGCTCCGTGCTCGGTCATATGGTGATGCTGGATGTGGATACCGTTCGCGTGAGGGAGGCCGACAGCCTCGACCGATTCCACGGACTGACGTATCACCGGGACCCAGGCGACGCCGGTGTCCGCATCGCCGCTCACCCCAACGGTCGGCGCTTCTGGCGCGATCGGAGCGCGTCCACCCTCGACGGTCTCGAGCTCTGGAACGCCGACTCGGAGTGGCGCAACGACGGTCCTCTCGACTGGCTCGAAGCGCTGACGCTCCTCCCCCTGCGGCCCTCCCTCGCCATGCTGGCCCTGGTGGACCGCCCATCGGACAACCTGGCGTTCCTCGACTCCGCCTCCGTCGGACGGACGCTGTCCACCACGTGCGCGGTGGACGCCCACTCCCGCATCGACCTGACCGAGACCCGCTTCCTTAGATTCCCGAGCTACGCGACGTCCCTCGGACTCGTCCACCAGCACCTTCCGATTCCCGAGGTGCCCACCGGCGACGCCTCCGTCGACGGACCGAGGCTCGTGGAGGCGATTCGCAGCGGCGGTGGCCACTGTGCCATCGGAGGGGTCGCCGACGACGGCGGGGTCCGGATCGAGCAGACACCCGACGGGATCAGGGTGTCGGTCCCCGACGACATCCCTCGAGTCCGGATTCGCGTGGTTCGCAACGGGAACCTCGTCGTGGAGGAAGAGTCCCACTCCGTCCGCGTGGCTACCGCGGAACCGGGCATGTACCGGGTCGAGATCGACGTCCGCGTGCGGCTCATCCGCTCCCGGTGGCTCCCATGGATTCTCTCGGCTCCTCTGTGGGTCGGACCGCGCCCGGACGACCCGCCTGCCTACCTCCTCGGCTCGTTCGAGGACGACTACGGCAACCGGTACACCATCACCCCGGAGGCATGGGTCCAGGAGCCCGATGTGCGCTACGGCGTGGATTGGTGGTACGGGTCGCAGGGCTTCCTGGTCGCGAGGAACGCGCCGGACAACCCGACGGACGCCGGTCTGTGGACGCGCATCGATTGGGTGCGTCTCGGGGCGGACGAGTCGACCACGGGGACCCAGGGTCGTGACGCCCCCTCGGTCCTCGGGCATGACGGCTGCTCGTGGGCGTTCTGCCTCTCGACGTGGGACGCCCCAACACGCGCCGATGCGCGGGCTACCGAGGGGGCCGACAGTGCCACGCCCCGCAGCGGATGTGGCGGCTTCCCGTTCTCGAGGATGAGGCGCGTCGAGTAGCTCCGGCGAGGCTATTGCCAATCCCGGACGACCCGGACCTATTCGGAGACCGCCGCGACCTCCGAGGCACCGGAGTCGACGGCTGGAGCCGTCCCTCGAAGGAGCCCGACCTCATGAAACGCGTCGCGACCCCCGCACTCTCGTCCGTCTTCGCCGTCCTCCTCGCCTCGGCGTTCGTCGTCACGCCGCTCGTCGCCCAGCAGTTCGGCGGCCCCCTCGCAGTCAGCGGTGACCAGGTGCTCGCTGGCGAGGCCGGCAACCAGACCCTGTCGGGGATCGTCTACGTCTTCTCCGAGTCGAACGGGTCGTGGCGGGAAGCCCAGCAGATTCGCGTCACCGACGCGGTGCGGGCCCCCGACGGCTTCGGTCAGGCCATCGCGGCGGACGGGACCACCCTTCTCGCCGGCGCGCCCATCGAGGGCGCCGCGTACGTCTTCCGACGGAACGCCCGGGGTGAGTGGGAGGAGACGACTCGTTTGGAGGGCCCGTCGGACTCGGGCTACGGGTCGGCGGTGGCCCTGACGGACCGTCACATCATCATCTCCGCGCCGGGCGAGGGGACGGGCACGGTCTACGTCTACGACCGCTCCTCGCCCCAGAACCCGAGGACGCTGACGGCCCCCTCGGGGGTCGACGGCGCCTTCGGATCGGCGTTGGCCACGGATGGTGCCCACCTGCTGGTGGGCGCGGCTCCCGGGCGACGCAGCGCGGCGCCAGGCACGGTCCACAGCTACGCGCTCGCCGATCTCACTTCGTTGGGCTCCCTCTCGGCGGAAGGGCTGCCGGAGCGCTCTGGGTTCGGGAGCGCCATGGCCGTCCACGACGGCGTCGCGTGCGTCGGGGCGCCGGGCTTCGACAACCGCGTCGGCGCCGTCTTCGTCTTCGAGCGAGGTGCCGATGGTTGGGCGGAGGCAGCCACGCTCCGGCCGATCTTCAACGCCCGGAACACCCAGTTCGGAGCGGCCATCGCGGCGGGCGGCGACGGCGTCCTTGTCGGTGCGCCCGGCGCGGACGGCGGAGCCGGCACGTTGTACCGCGTGAACGACGCCCAGGGCCCGACCGAGGTGACGCTGCTCGCCAGCCAGAGCGCCGGTGAGGGGGCAGGCTTCGGTGGGTCGCTGGCCATCGGCGGCGACGTGTTCGCGGTGGGCGCCCTCGGCGTCGACGAGCGGGCAGGCGCGGCTGTCATCTTCACCCCCGGGTGGGACGAGCTGGGTACGGTCATCAACGAGCCCCGTGGCTTCCCCTCCATCACCGGTGACGAGGTCGAGTGCACCGAGGGTCGCGCCGACGTCTTCGACTGCGAGGGGGTCAACATCGTCTCGTTCATGCCCATCAACGAGATCGGGGGTGCGCGCGGGACCCGGGTGAACGACATCTGGGGATGGATGGACCCGGAGAGCGGCATCGAGTACGCCATCGTGGGGCGCACCAACGGGACCTCCTTCGTCGACCTCAGCGACCCGTCGAATCCCGTCTACGTGGGCGATCTGCCCAAGACCCCGGGCTCTCGCAGCGCCATCTGGCGCGACATGAAGGTCTACTCCGATCACGTCTACATCGTGGCCGACGGAGCCGGAGCCCACGGCGTCCAGGTCTTCGACCTGCGGGAATTGCGGCGCTTCGACGGCGAGCCCATCACCTTCGAGGAGACCTTCCACTACGACGGCATCCACAGCGCCCACAACATCGTCATCAACGAGGAGACCGGCTTCGCCTACACCGTGGGCAACAGTTCCGGTGGCGAGACGTGCGGTGGCGGCTTCCACATGCTGAACCTCGAGAATCCGTCTCGTCCGGTCTTCGACGGTTGTTTCGCGGACACCACCACGGGCCGACGCCTGACGGGGTACTCCCACGACGCCCAGTGCGTCGTCTACCGCGGTCCCGATACCGAGCACCAGGGCAAGGAGATCTGCCTCGGCTCCAACGAGACCGCGTTGAGCATCTCCGACATGACCGACAAGAGCGCGCCCGTCGCCCTCTCCAGCGCTTCATATCCCAACGTCGCCTACGCCCACCAAGGGTGGCTCACCGACGACCACCGCTACTTCTACATGAACGACGAGGGCGACGAACCCGGCGGTCTGGTGCCGGGCACGCGCACCCTGGTGTGGGACGTCCAGGATCTCGACGATCCCATCCTCGTCCACGAGTACATCGCTGAGACCACCGCGACGGACCACAACCTCTACATCGTCGGCGACATCATGTACCAGTCGAACTACGACGCGGGCTTCCGGGTCATCGACATCTCCGAGCCCGAGCGTCCGGTGGAGATCGGCTACTTCGATACGTCGCCCTACCAGGGCGGCGCCTCGTGGAGCAACTACCCCTTCTTCGAGAGCGGCATCATCGCCGTCACGGGAACGGGTGACGGTCTCTTCATTCTGAAGGACGTTTCGCGGCGCTTGATCAGCTGAGACTCCAGAAGGACGGGGTTCACCGTGGTCGCGGCCCGCATCGGCCGCGGCCCGGTGCACCCCACGCTGAGCAACTTCGTCCCGTCGCGTGTCCGTGGGAGTGGATCATTAGCTTCATGCCTATCCCTGGCCCGCGTCCGGGTCGGGGGCTCAGTCCCGATACCAACACCCCATGATCGATAGACACACGCAGCCGTCCGCCCTTCTCCGCCGCTTCATGGCTCGCGCCCTGCCCGCGGCATGCCTGACGTTTGCCCTCGGCGTCGGCGTTCCGACCACCGCAGCGGCCCAGAACCAGGGGCCCGAGTCCGGAGCGAACGGTGGTTCCTCTGACGCCGGAAGCGCCCTCGCCGTGCGAACGGACCAGGCGCCAGTCATCGACGGTGTCCCTGGTGAGGCCGTCTGGCTCGACGCACCGGTCATCTCCGACTTCGTCCAGCGGGTACCCGACGACGGGGATCCGGCTTCGGAGCGGACGGAGGTGCGCGTGATCTACGACGCTGACGCCCTCTACGTCGCGGTCTGGGCCTGGGACTCCCGGGCGAGCGAGATCGTGCCCGGCGACGCCATCCGCGACTACGAGGTCACGGACGCGGATGCGGTCATCATGATCTTCGACACGTACAAGGACGAGCGGAACGGCTTCGTCTTCGGGACTACGCCTGCGGGCATTGAGTACGACGGCCAGGTCGCCGCCGGGGGCTCTGGTGGCGGCTTCTTCCTCGGTGGAGGTGGCGGAGGCGGCGGGAACCGCTTCCAGTCGGGGAGCGGCGGAGGCAACTCCAATCACGTGCGCAGAAGCCGGATGGCGGCCTCCTCTTGGAAAGACAGAGGCTTGTTCGGCGGGTTTCGGCGTCCGTTCAGGAC
>CALJKZ010000703.1 GCA_937983085.1 uncultured Gemmatimonadales bacterium | reverse complement strand
CTGGGTAGCTATGTTCGGAAAGGATAACCGCTGAAAGCATCTAAGCGGGAAGCCCCCCTCGAGATGAGGTCTCCCTGAAGGGCACTCAGAGACTATGAGTTAGATAGGCGGAATGTGTAAGCGCTGCGAGGCGTTGAGCTTACCCGTACTAATCGCCCGTTCGGCTTGACCAATCTGCTTGAGTAGTTTTGCGTTTCGAGCGGATCCTATTGTCTTGACCCAATGCAGCTCGCCGAAGGCGAGCTGTCCTCAACCACTGTCATCCCGAGCGCAGTCGAGCGCGCAGCGCGAGCGAAGCCGAGGGATCTCAGCGGTCCTTTGTCATCCCGAGCGAAGCCGAGGGATCTCGACGGTCCGAGGACAGTTGTCACCCGTTCTTTGTAACCAACGCTGGTGTTCCGAGCAGTCGAGATCCCTCGACTCAGGCGCGTCGCGCCTCCGCTCGGGACAGCACTGGCGTGCTGTTTTTCCGGTGGCTATTGCGAGGAGGAAACACCCGTTCCCATTCCGAACACGGCAGTTAAGCTTCTCTGCGCCGATGGTACTGCGTGGGAGACTGCGTGGGAGAGTAGGTCGCCGCCGGGAAGTTATTCGAAAGGCCCCTGAGAGATCAGGGGCCTTTCCTTTTGTGATCCTCCTCGCTGGCGCGGAGCTTGCAATTTCGGGGACCTGCAGCACAGGAGACGGCCCAGCGGGCAGTTTGGCCGTCCCGGTCCTGAGGGCCAACGAAAGGAGCGGACCATGAGCGGACATCTCGACGATCGGGAACGGGAGATTCTTCTGCGCCTCGTCAGCGACGCTCTCGAGGAGCGCCCCTCCGCGATCAAGGAGCTGGTCAACGAGTCCAGACCCCGTCTCTACGTCATCTTCGCCAAACTGAGCGGTGCGCTCGAAGCCGAGGCGACGCCGCGAGGCGACGAGCTTCTGGACGCGAGCGAGCGCTGGAGCGATCGGAGGGCACGGGCCCTCGGCAATGGTTGACCGGCCGGCACGAGCGGCGATCCGCGCGACCGTGGCGGCCGTAGGTCCAACAGAATGGACCGACGGATCGACGCGTGACTAGCCGAGCCGCAGCGTGGGCGATCCGATTCGCCGGCGGAATCGGGCTCGTCCTGATGTTCCTCCTCGCCCCGGCGGCGAGCGCCGAGACCGTCGAGACCCTGTTCGAGGGCTCCTGGACGAAGGGCGGCTACGCGATCGCCGGCGGCTGGAAGATCGTCGCGGAGGACGGGCGCCGATACGTGGTCCTCGACGAGGACTTCGAGACCCGGCGCGCTCCAGATCTCAAGCTCTTCCTGTCGAAGCGCCCGCTCGACGAGCTCGGCGACCGGACGGCCACCAGGGGAGCCGTCCTCATCGCGCCTCTCGAGCGGGTCTCGGGCGGCCAGCGGTACGCGATCGACCCCGACGTCGATCTCTCGCGGTACCGCTCGCTCCTGATCCACTGCGAGCGGTATTCGAAGTACTGGGGTGGAGCGGAGCTCGAGCCGCCAGACGAAGAGTGACGGCGGGCCCGGCATCGGAGACTCCGCATCGCGGGTCTTCGACACTCTTCACTTTCCAGACGCGAGGACCGATACTACGGTCCGTGGGGTTGGATCCACGCCGACTCCTGGCCGTCGCGATCGCCGCCGTGCTTCTGCTGCCCATGGCCACGGCCATGGCCGTCGTGCTGCACGAGCTCGAGCACCACGAATCCGCTGCGGCGCCGCGCGACGCCGTCGAGATCCTCGAGGCCGCCGCCCACGGCCACCGCCACGATTCCCAGACGGCCGAGCACGCGCACCCCGCGATCAAGTCGTCCCCACCGCTGCCGCCAGGCATGTCGAGCGAGCTGTCGCTCGGCGCGCCCGCCGCCTCGCCCGTGACGGCCGAGGGCTCGCGTCTCGTGAGGCTCCAGGCATCGCCGTCGCGGACGAAGACGTACGCCGAGCCCGCGGCTTCTCCGGCCGCGCCGTCGAAGGGGACACCGACGAGGGCGTAGTCGCCCCACACCGAAACGGACCAACCGAACCACAGGATCTCCTGCCAGTCGCTCGGGATGAGCTTGTCCTGCTCGATCCACTCCTCCCCGGATCGCACGAAGACGTAGGCCGAGCCCGTCTGGGTGGCGTGCGGATCGTCTCCCAGCGCGCCGATCAGGGCGGTGTCTCCGGACAGGGAGACCGCGTTGCCGAAGAAGTCACCGAAGAAGCTATCGCTCGGCACCAGCTTCGCCTGCTGGGTCCAGACGCCGTCACGTCTCGTGAAGACGTAGGCCGCGCCCGATGCCGACTTCGGAGCGTCGGCGTAGGGCGCTCCGACGAGGACCGTGTCCCCGAAGATCGCGACGGCTTCGCCGAACTGGTCTCCCTCCGCGCCATC
>CALJKZ010000702.1 GCA_937983085.1 uncultured Gemmatimonadales bacterium | reverse complement strand
GGCTCGGCCGTGCCGTGTGTGGCGCCGCAGCGCTGGACCATCGACGGCATCGACCGACGCTTCGGCCTTTCGGCGGGTGAGGCGCGCCGGGCTGCCGAGGATGCCGCCTCGTTGTGGGAGCGAGCCGTTGGCTCGGACCTCTTCCACATCGGAGGGGAAGGCTCGCCCATCGTCTTCGAGTACGACTCCCGCCAGGGAACTGTCGAAGCCCGTCGGGAGCGCGAGGCGACCCTGGACAGGGAGCGCGCGGACATCGAGGAACGACGGGTGCGCCTGGAGGCCCGATCCGACGAGCACGAGGCGGCGCTCCGACGCTACGAGGGCGACGTCGATGCCCATCGGCGGGTGGTGGAGGCGTACAACGAGGAGGTGCAGCGCTGGAGCGGACGGGAGATCCCGGCCGCCGTGGAGGCGGAGCTGACGCGACGCCGGGCCGCCATCGACGACGCGGCGGAGGAGTTGCAGGAACGCCAGGACGATCTCAACAGACGGTCGGACAGGATGAGGCGCGACGTAGACGAATTCAACCGACGAGTCGAGTCGCTCGCGGCAAGGGAGCGTGACTTCCGAAGGGACTTCCCCGCTACCGCCTCGGAGTCGGGGAGGTACGACGAGACGGTGCCGTGGGAGAACGGGAGGCCCGTCTCCGTGGATCGCCGGATCCGGATCTTTCAGTTCCCGAGCCATGACGATCTCGTTCTCGTCCTCGCCCATGAGATGGGCCATGCTCTCGGGCTCGGCCACGCCTCGGGGGGTGGGGCGGTCATGAGCGAGGTCTTCACCACCGGGACGGACATCGTGCCCCAGGGTCGGGCCACCGAGGTCGACCTTCGACTTCTCGCCGCTCGGTGTCCGGGCCTCGTCCCGCGATGAGGCCACCGGAAACAGGAGGCCCGTGATCGACGCTCTGTTCCGATCATTGACCCGCGAGTGGGTTTCTCCCCGCCGGGCCATCGTCTCCCGGGGGCTCGCCTTCGCCGTGGTCTACCTGGCCGCGGTGGCCGCGCTCTCCCTCGGCGTGGGCGTGAGCGAACGCGACCTGTCCGACGCCGACATCTTCACCCGGGCGTACTACGCCCTTGGACTCTTCGTCCTGGGCGGGCTCGATCTTGGTGTGCCCACGGGGGGAAGCACCTTCCCGCGCTCGGTGCTCTGGGTGGCCTACTTCGCGGCTCCGCTCATCACCGCGTCGGCGCTCTTGGAGACCGCCATGCGCCTCCTGGTCCCTTTGGCGCGGCGCGTGCGCCCGCCCACGGATCACATCGTCTTGGGAGGCGCCGGCCGCCTGAGCCTCATGTATCTGCAGGAGCTCAGGAAGAGAGGCTCGGATCGGTTCGTCATTCTGGTGGAGCAGGATCGCAACCATCGGGCCTTCGGAGACTTGAGGGGTGAGGAGCGCGTCCAGCTCATCCGCGGCGACATCACCAGCGACCCGGTCCTGAAGGGCCTGAATCTCGCCGAAGCGCACCGCGTGCTCCTGCTCACCGGCGACGACTTCGCCAACCTGGACGCCGCGGCCCGCACGCTTCGACTCGCGCCCCGCCTCGCCGGACGGATCATCGCCCACGTCTCCGACCTGGGGTTCATGAGGCAGACGGCCGGCTCGAGCGTCGCTCGGGACTGTGAGGTGTTCAACGGGCACGAGTTCGCGGCGAGACGGCTGGTCCGGGAGCATCTGGCAAAGCGCTTCATCGGGACGCCGTACCGGGACATGGTGGTTCTGGCTGGCTTCGGCCGTTTCGGCCAGACCGTGTTGCACGAGCTGCAGCAGAAGGCGCCGGGGATGTTCGGGCCGGTGGTCATCATCGACGAGCGCGCGACCCGGAACGCTCGCGTGTTCGAGGAGGAGCCCGGCTTCTCTGCCGACTACGAGCGGGCGGTGGTGGACGCCGACATCCTGGATCCCGACGTGTGGCGAGACATCGGTGAGACGGTGAGCATGGAGAGCCGACCCCCGGTGGTCATCGTCGGCTCCGGCGACGATGGGACCAATCTCCATACGGCGCTGGCCGTCTCGCGGAGCCATCCCGGCGCCCTCGTCATCGTCCGGAGCTTCCGGAACTCACCGTTCATGGAAGAGGTGGTTTCGGAGGCCGGGGCCCATCGGTTCAACCTGGGTGAGCTCATCATCGACGGGATGCCCGACGACTGGTTCTGAGGCGTTCCTACTTGGGGACTCGCGCTTTCAACTCTTCGAAGAAATTCTGGACCAGGATCAACTCGACGGAGCCCCCCCCGGCCTGGGTCGCGAACTGGGCTCGACGACCTGTGAGAATCCTCCGGTCGTCGGACGCGCGTTCCAGCCACCCGCGCGCGGGCGCCGGGACCGGTGACCCGAAACGTCGGCTCGGTAACGATCTGGGCGGAATACACCCCCGCCGCCGTCGCGTAGAGAATCTCCCGACCGTTCTGAGACCAGGCGGGGGCTGACCCGAAGCCGTCGGAGACCTGCCACCGACCGGAGCCGAAGTCGGGGAACGGGCGGACATACACCGTGTGCGTTCCCGTTTCATCCGACGAGTAGGCGAGCCAACGGCCGTCAGGAGAAATGGCCGGGGCCATCTCCTCGACACCTTCGTTGGCTGAGATCGCGATCTCCTGCTCCGTACCCACCTCAATGGTGAAGATGTCTCCTGTCGGCTCTCGGGCACTCCGGTAGACGACCCAGCGCTCGTCCGGCGACACGTCGAAGTTGATCGCCCTTCTGGGAAGGGCTTGAAACAGCGCCGGCTCCCCGGCCCCGTCGGAGCGGGTCACCCAAATGCCCGAACCCGCCTCTCCGCGGTTCGATACGAAGAAGATTCTCTGCCCGTCCCGACTCCACCGGGGTGCCCGGTCCGGGACGGCGGAAAAGGTCAAGCGCGAGGTGGGTCCACCGTCGGTTTCGGTGATCCAGACGTCCCCTCCCGCTGCGCTGTTGTCCTGATAGGCCACCCGCGTCCCGTCCGGGGACAGGGACCAGGAGGGGTTGTCACCGGAGGGGTTGAAGGTGAAGTCGTCGGAGAACGGAGTGAGGCGTCCGCTGCGATCGACCCAGAGGAGTTCGGCCCCGGACTGGGCCGCCGGCGCTGCCCAGTAGAGAAGCGTCCCGTTTGCCGCGAGCGTGAACATCACATCCTCGCTCGCGCTGATACCCACGCCCTGGACCATGGGCACCGGGTCACCGGTCAACTCACCGCGGTCCAGGTCGATAGGGGCGGCCAGGACCTGCCCATCGAGGGTGCCGTACACGATGTGACCCGTCGACGTGATCCAGCTGCGCAGCCCCGTGGTGAGAACGCGTCGTTCGCCCGTGGACCGGGTGAGCACCTCCAGGCGTGGAGGGTCCGTGAAGGCCGAGA
>CALJKZ010000701.1 GCA_937983085.1 uncultured Gemmatimonadales bacterium | reverse complement strand
GCTGACGCAGTCGCTCGAGCAGAAGCTCCCGGCCGCGGGTATGCTCCGGTGATCCGGGAGGATGAGCCTCCCGCGCCACGTCCTCCACGAGGCCCATGGCCCGGGCTGAGGAGAACTCAGACGCGTCGGCGTTGGAGGGCTCGGGCCCGACCTGACCGGTCCGGGTGCTCGCGGAGAGGGACAGGGCCACCAGCAGGAGGAGGGTCACCGGACCCCGCCATCCGGCCATGGGGGCCAGGGGAGGCGGGCCGCCTTGTCCTGACGGCGGGGCCGCTTTGGCCTGGGCCCCCGGTGTGGCCCCGGATGGGCTCTCTCCGTCGCCTGCGCCCGATGCCGCACTGGCCGCTGCCGCTCCGGCCCCGGATGCGGCCGCACCCGCGGAGGGGCTCGTGTCGCCCGTCCCGCCGCCTGCGGATCCAGCCGCCTTGGCCTCCGCCTTGGCTCGACGTTCGGCTTCTTTGGCTTGCTTGCGCGCGGCCTTCTCCTGCCGCTTCGCTTCCTTCTTGGCCGCCCGCTCCGCCTTCTTGTCTGCCTTGGCCGTGTCGCCGGACGTGGCCCGGGACTTCGACGGCGGGGCGGGCGCCGGTCCGCCGAGCAGGGCCTCCATCTCTTCGGCCGACATCTCCGGCCCGTCGTCGGGGAGGTCGTCGCCGTACTTCTCCCGATCCTCGTCGGTAATGCCAAGCTCTTCGTCGGACGGGAGGTCTGGCAGGTCGAAGTCGCTCATCTGTCGGCCGGTGAAGCGGAAACGTTGGGACTAGCAGCGCACATCGGATACCGGACCGCGGCGCACTAGCGAGCCAGGATCTCGACGACGTCGTCGATGGCCCGGCGGACCTGGGACGCCGGCAACCCGGAGCCGTTGGTCAGGACGGAGAACACGAGCTCCCGCCCATCATCCCGTACGAGATACCCCGAGAGGGAGTTCACGTTGGAGATGGTCCCGGTCTTGGCGAAGAGCCGTCCCTCGAGCCCGGCGAGGCGCGTTTCGAGGGTCGAGTCCTCCTCGGCCGGCTCGGCCATCGCGCTTCGATACTCTGCGGCATGGGGCCCCCGATGCATGTAGGTGAGGACCCGAGCCAGCGCCCGGGGCGTCACCAGGTTGTACGCCGAAAGGCCCGACCCGTCGCGGGGGGCGACGTCGGTGGAGTCGACCCCCACGCTGTCCACCAGAAACCGCTCCATGACGGCGATGCCCTCGTCCCAACTGCCCCTCTCGCCGGCATGGGCGCCGAGTGCCCGAACGAGCTGCTCGGTCATCCAGTTCTGGCTCGGCTCCAGGATGCCGGCCACCAGTTCGGAGAGAGGGGGCGACTGCAGAGCGGCGACGAGACCGGCGGCGCCGCACGACTCCAGCGCGCCCGACCGGCAGCCACCGCCCACGGCCTGGTGGGGGCTCCATCCGATCTGAAGACCCTCCGACTCCACGCCCGCGCGGCGCAAGGCGAGCAGCCAGGCGTGGGCCGCTTGCCGCACGGGGTCTCGGGTCGCGAACGACAGGGTATCCGACGAACCCGCGGCGATGACTCCCTCCAGGACGATGCGCCTCGACTCGGGGAGGTAGGTGGGACGGATGCGCGTGGAGCTGTCGGCGGGAACCGTGACCACCCGGGACGAGACGAAGTCGTGCGTACCCACCGGCGCCCAGGCGACGCGGGCCGTATCGCCTGCGTGCTGGCCCGACTTCACCACGGCTTCGAGGGTTCCCTCGTCCATGGCGAAGGCTCCGCCGGTGGACCCGTACGAATACCGCAGATCCTCCACCTCCCAGGTGGGGCCAACCGTGGCGGAATCCCACGCGGCCACATCGACGAACACCCTGCCCGCGACGTAGCGGACACCGGCGGCGCGTACACTGTCCGCGAGGGCCGCGAGGGCCGCCGTGCCGTTCGGCCAGTACCGGTCGGAGAGCGAAGGGTCACCCGAGGCCACGAGGACGAGATCCCCGTCCAGGTGGCCGTCGCGGAGCGTCCCCGTAGCCCACACCTCGGTGCGGAAGCGGTGCTCGGCACCGAGGAGGCTCAGAGCGGTGGCCGTCACCAGGATCTTCTGGTTCGAGGCAGGGATGAACTTGCGCTCGGCGTTGTGGTCGTAGAGGACGTCTCCGGTGGTGGCATCCACAGCGAGGACGCCGACGTGCATCTGGTCGAAAGGCGGACGCCTCAGCACGTCGTCCACCGACCCCCTGTCGACGCCCGAGCCACCGAGGCCCACGGTCGCGCACCCGCTCGCGGCGAGGGTCGAGCCGGCGAGGACCGCCACACCCAGCACCCTCAGTGCGCGCTGGAGAGCGCGCCGACCGCCGGACCCGGAGCTTCGCCGACGGTGCCGACCGTGCCGCTGAATGAGGGCTTCGAGGACCGCCTCCATTCCGCCTCGTCGGGAGACTCCGGCGGGAGTGAGGCCAGTGTGCACCTTCATGGCCCGCGCGAAGGACGTGGCGGTGGAGTAGCCCAAGGAGAAGGCTACGTCCTCGACCCGCCGCCCGTCGCCGCCGAGACGGGCTCCGGCCAGCAGCAAGCGACCCCACAGGAGGATCTTCGCCGGCCCCGGCAGGCGGGCTTCCTGGAGCGCGTTCCTCAGCGTGCGCGGCGAATGGCCCAATGCGGCAGCGAGCCGGCTGACGGACGTATCGGGACCCGCGTGCTCCATTGCCCACGCCACCGCCTCGGGACCGGGTGCCGGCACCCGATGGACGAGGATCCGCTCGATGCGCTGGGCCCGGGCCCGGGACAGCGCGGCGTCGATGTCGGCGCGCACCTTGGCGGGTCGTTCATCGGAGACGACCAACCCGTCCACGCCCAGGCTGCCCAGATCGAAGTACTCCTCGGCCCGGTGGGCGTCGATGCACGTAATGATGGCGAGGTCCGGAAAGGAGCTGCGGAGGGCGGTGATCCGGCGGGACGCGGTCGCTGCGTCGGGATGATCGGCATCGATGAGGCACCCCTCGACGTCGCCCTTACCGATGGCCTCTTCCAGGGCCCTCCACGTGGGGCGCACGACGACCTCGTGCGCTCCGGAGAGCGCGTCGGAGAGCCGGGCCTCGACTCGGGCGTCGTGTTGAAGGATGGCCAGAGCCGCCACAGCGTCCCCACGAGTGATAGGAAGAGCGAAGATGTCGGGGGCCGGCCGGGAACGGCAAGACGGTCAGCGGTCGTGCTCGAGCCTCACCGCGGTTCCGTAGCAGAGCATCTCGGCGGCGCCGGACACGACCATGGACGTCTGGAAGCGAACCGACACGACGGCGTCGGCGCCCAGCATCTGCGCCTCTTCGATCATCCGGTCGACGGCCTGTTCCCGGGCCTCGGCCAGCATCTTCGTGTATTCGTGGATCTCGCCCCCCGCCACGTTCCGGAGTTGGGCGATGATGTCCCGTCCGAGGTGCCGCGCCCGAATGGAGCTCCCTCGTACGAGGCCCAGCGCCTCGGTGATGGTCGAGCCGGGGATCGTAGGGGTGGTGACGACGATCATCGGTACACGTCCCGGTAGGGGTCCGTCTCCCACTCCCGCAGCCGTTCCCAAATGACCGATGCGAGGAGCATGAGGATGCCGATGGCGATGGCTCCGGTGCCGAGCTTCTCCCACGGGGACGCGGGTGAAGTGGCGAAGATGTACGCCCCGTACGCCATCCAGATGGGCACGCCGACGAGGAGCAGAGCCCAGCCCACCGGACGGTTCACATGGGCATTCACCTGGTCCCACACCGACGAGCGGTACGTGGCCGGATGGAACGAGAGCCCTTGGATATCGGTCTTGAGGGCCCTGAACAACGCGAAGTCGCGCTGGAGCTCCGTCGATGCCGCGAGGGCGGACTCGGTTCGCGATCGCTCCTCGGGTGACATCTCACCGTCGAGGTAGCGCATGAGGTCGTCAGGGGTGATTCGGTCGCTCACGGGTACTCCGCGTCCATATCGACGAGCGCATCCTTCAGGGCGCTGCGGGCGTGGTACAGTCGACTCGCCACGGTCCCCTCGGGGATCTCCAAGATCTGGGCGATCTCGGCGTACCGAAATCCCTGCAGCTCCTTTAGAACGAGGATCTCCCGATGCTCGGGACCGATGCGCTCGAGGGCCGTCCAGAGCAGTTCCTTGGCGGCGTTGCGCTGGCGCATGCGCTCGGGCCCCCGCTCGGTGTCGGCGGGCCGCTCCTCGAGTCGCTCGTCGAGGGCCTCGACGTTGAACTTCGCCTTGCGGCTCCGGAGCATGTCCCGGCACTGGTTCCTTAGAATCTGGAAGAACCACGGCCCGAAGGGCCGCCGGAGGTCGAACCTCGGCAGCGTGTCGTAGGTCTTGATGAACGCCATCTGCAATGCGTCCTTCGCGTCGTCCGCGTTGCCCATCATGGCCATGGCGAGGCGGAGTCCCGCGGGCTCGTAGGCCCGGACCAGCGGTTCATAGAACCGGGATTGTCCGGACTTGCACTTTCGGATCAGCTCAAGCTCCAACTGCCGTTGCAACCTTTACTCCCTTCCGAGCCGGATGCTCGTACGAGGGTCTACGGAAGGCGGTCGGGTTTTCTTCACGAGGCTGCCGCGAGGTCGAGGGCCGGCGTCCTACGAAACGATTTCGTGGAGCGCGTCGAGTAGCGCATCGATCTCCGACTCGGTGTTGAAGTAGTGGGGAGACATCCTCAGCGCACCGTCCACGCCCTTGGAGTCGTAATCGATGACGGCGTCGACGCGGGTCTGCGACGACGTGTTGATTCCACGCTCCCGGAGGCGGTCCACCAGGTCCGGTGGCCGATGCCCGTCGATGGATGCCGTGACGGTGGCGCCCAACTCGGCGCCACGGTCGAGCACCCGGCCCCCCGGAACCTCGGGAAGGCGGTCGCGAAGGGACGAGGCGAGGGCGCGGCAGCGGGTTTGAACGTCGTGGAGACCCACGTCCGTGGCGTACCGGGCGGCGGCTCCGGTTCCCAGAACCAACGCCCAGGCGAATTCCCACGTCTCGAATCGTTTGGCGTCGGGAGCGGGCTGGTACAGGTCGGCATCGATCCAGTCGGCGCCGCGGAGATCGGGGAACAGGGGCTCCAGCCCGGCCTCCAGGACCCTCTCCGACACGTACAGGAACCCGGCGCCTCGGGGACCCCGCAGGTACTTCCGGGACGTGGCCGAGAAGAAGTCGCACCCCATGGCCTCGACGTCGATGGGCATCTGGCCCACCGACTGACAGCCGTCGACCAGGTACAGAATGTCACGGGCGCGGCACATGGTGCCGATGGCGGTCACATCCTGAATCAGCCCTGAGTTCGTGGGAATCTGCGTCACGGCGACGAGCCGCGGCCGCCTCCGGTGGATGGTCTCCTCCATGGCGTGCAGATCCACGCCACCCTCGGGCGCATCGGGCACGCGGACCACCTCCACCCCGAACCGGTCCGCAAGAGACAGATACTGGATCTGGTTGGAGACGTAGTCGTGCAGCGTCGTGACGATGACGTCGCCGGCGCGGAATGGAATGGCGGAGATGGCAGCCACGAACGATTGGGTGGCATGCTCCGTCATGGCGATGAGGTGCGGCCTCGTACCGAGAAGCTCGGCGACATCCGCGTACGCCGTTTCGATGTCAGCGAGCGCGGCGTCGTGAGCCTCGTACCCCCCGATGGTGGATTCCAGTCGGAAGTGCTGCTCCACCGCGTCGATGACCGGCTTCGGCATGAGCGAAGAGCCGGCGCTGTTCAAATGGGTGCGGTGCCGGGTCCCCGGGGTGTCCTCGCGGAGGGCGTCGGCGTGCCTGTGCGAGCCCATAGGGCCGCGGGGCTCGGGCCCTGACGCCGACGAGGCGAGGTTGCTCCTCGCCGTCAGGGTGCTGTGTCCCGATGGGGCTCAGTGGGCGAGCGGAACACGTAGGGAGATCGTCAACGAAGGGGGTGTCCTGTCGCGTGCGACGGCGCCGGAACGGAAGGGCACGGGGCTCGCGTCTCGAGTGGCGGCCTCGACCCGGACACGGTCGCCCACCGCCCACCCCGTCAGAGCTCCGATGAGGCTCCCGGCCAGAGCACCGGCCACGACGCCTCCTCCCACGATGTACACGTCCGTACCCGTCGTGCAGGTCGTCGACCCGGAGCAGAAGCCGTCGAGGAACATGACGCCCATGACTCCCCCGCCGATGGCTCCGACGATGGCCCCCCTCTTGGCGTATGTCCCGACCCGCGACTGCCGCCCCTCGACCGACGGGGCGGCAGTCGCCGTGGGGCTCTGAGCGGCGAGGGGAGAGAGCGGTGATACGAGGCACGACGCGACCGCGAGGGCGGTGCACACGGCGTCGGCCCGACGATGCAACATGACGGTGCCTGGAATGAGTGGGCGCGCTGACCGGAATATCGTGGAGGCATCCCCTTCGAAATAGGGCCCCACTCCGCGACCGAGCGGAGGGGGCCCTTGTCCCGATGGAGCGAAGGAAGGCTTCTGGTCAGAACCCCGTGCCGGCGTCCTGGGTCACCGACCGCTCCTTGGCCTCCCGCACCATCTCGCGGACGTCCTCGAGGAGCTGCTGGGCGTCGTAGACGATGCCGTCTTTGATGGTGTACTTGATGCCACCGACGCGGTCCACCTCGCCCGTCTCGTCGTTGAGTCGCGGCGTTCCCGTCCCGTAGAGCACCTTCAGATTGGCCAGGGGATTCTCCTCCACGACGATCATGTCAGCCTTCGCGCCCACCTCGAGCACGCCGAACTGGAGATCGTTCTCCATGCCCTTCGGCTTGTGGAGCTGGAGGGCGCCGTGGTACGTGGCGGCCCGGATGACCTCCAGCGGGTTGAAGCCGGCCTCGCGGAGGAGCTCGAGCTCACGGATGTAGTCGAAGCCGTACAGCTTGTAGATGAAGCCCGAGTCGGACCCCGTGGTGACGATGCCGCCGGCGTTCTTGTAGTCGTTCAGGAAGGACATCCACTTCCGGTAGAACTGCTGCCAGTGGTACTCGTCCTCCGTGGTCCAGTAGAACCAGTACGACCCGTGGGCCTCCCGGCTGGGCTGGTAGAACTCCCACTGGCTCGGCAGGGTGTAGTCCTCGTGCCACTCGGCTTCACGGGCACGCATCACGTCGCGGCTCGCCTCGTAGATGGTCATCGTGGGGTCGATCCCGAAGTCCAACTCCAGGAATCGGTCGATGAGGTCGTTCCACGCGTCCGAGCCGCGGTCGGCGCTCTGATACCATAGACGCCCCACCTGCCCGAAGCGGTGCTGCTCGTTTTGATAGTTGTAGTCGGCCGGGAAGTCCTGGATGGTCTGGTCGTCGAAGAGCGCTTCGAAGAGACCGTAGTAGTGGGTCATCATGTCGAGGCCCAGTTCGGCGGCGTCGAGCGCGTCCATGCGCGCCACCCCCGTCTGGGCGAGGTGCGCTACCGTACCGAGACCGTGCTGATGAGCCTCGTCGATGAGCGCCTCCATGATGGCGGGCGGATACGACGTCAGCTTCAGGCCGTCGATGCGCGCTCCGTCGACGTCGACGTTGGCGGCCCAGCGGACCCACTCCCTCGCTTTCTCCGGGGAGTCGATGGCGCCCCGGTCCCACGCCTCGCCCGGGCGGGCGTAGGTGAACATCCTGGGTGCGACGATCTCGTTCCGCTCCGAGAGGGCCTTCTGCTCCAGAGCCCACATCATGGGACCGTGGCCTACGCCACGTGACGTGGTGATGCCGTTGCCCATCCACAGCTTGTGGGTGTACTCGGCCTGAGGAGCCTTGCCGGCGCCTCCGGTATGGGCATGCATGTCCACGAAGCCAGGGAGGATGTACATCCCCGACACGTCGATCTCGCGCGTCGCGCCATCGGGCCGGCGGTCTTCGTTGATGGGTGCCATGGGGAAACCGACGGCCTGGATCTGTACGATCCTGTCGTTCTCGATGACGATGTCGACGGGGCCCAGGGGAGGACTGCCCGCACCGTCGACGTAGATGCCCCCGCGAAGGATGAGGCGGTCGTGGGGACCGTCGCCTTCGTCGGCGCCTCGCCGGTTCGTCTCTTCCATCTGCGCGGCGGCCGAGGCCGCGAATACCAGAATCGCCAGGCTGGCCATCCCCAGGCGAAGAAGCGCGTGCATCCTGCTCATGTCGAATCTCCCTGATGAATCAGACCGCCCGCGGGCGGCTCCCGAGCGCCGAATATATCGAAGGATGAGCCGGTGGGCGCCCCGCGGTATTATTGTCGGTCCCCGTCTTCACCCCCTTCCCGGCGCGGAGCCCCCGACGTGACCTCACCCTCCTCCCGACCCGATCCGTCCGGCCTGGACCTCGATGAGGCCCGCGTGGAGGCCGAGGAGCTACGAGAGGAGCTGAACCGGCACAACCATCTCTACCACGTCGAGGCCCGCCCCGAGATCGGGGACGCCGAATACGACGCCCTGTTTCGAAGGCTGGCGGCTCTGGAAGAGGCCTTCCCCGAGCTCGTCTCGCCCGAGTCGCCGACCCACCGCGTCGGGGCTCCCCCTCAGGACAAGTTCGAGACGGTGGAGCATGTGGCGCCCATGCTCTCCCTGGACTCTTCGGAGAAGCCCGAGGACGTGCGTCGCTTCGACGAGCGCGTGCGGAAGGCTCTGGGCACGGGAGTCGACCCCGTGTACCTGGTGGAGCCCAAGCTGGACGGAGCCTCCATCGAGCTCGTGTACGAAGACGGCGTCCTGGTTCGCGCGGTGACACGGGGGAACGGACGCCAGGGGGAGCAGGTCACCGAGAACATCCGCACCATCCCCACGGTTCCGCTCCGTCTCCGGACCGAGGCGCGGCCGGCCCCGGCCCTCCTCGCGCTGAGGGGCGAGGTGCTCATGTACATCTCCGACTTCGCCGACTTCAACGCGGGTTTGGTCGAGTCGGGTCAGGAGCCGTACGCCTCCCCCCGGAACTCGGCGGCGGGAGCCATCCGCCAGCTGGACTCGAGGAACACCGCGGCGCGGAAACTGGACGTTCTCGTGTACGACGTTCTCGCGGTCGAGGGCGCGTCGTTCGCCACCGACTCCGAGGGCATCGAGGCCATCCGGGAGTGGGGATTCCGGCTGCCCGAGCGCATCCGGACCGTCGCGACGCCGGAGGAGATCATCGAGTACCATGCCGCCTTCGTCGACGACCGCGATACCCTCGACTACGAGATCGACGGGGTCGTCATCAAGCTCGACGACCTGGCCGCGCGGAGGGCCATGGGGTCCACCTCCCACCATCCCCGGTGGGCGATGGCTTACAAGTTTCCCCCCCGCCAGGAAGTCACGGTCATCGAGGCCATCGACATCCAGGTGGGTCGCACGGGCGTGCTGACTCCCGTGGCGTGGCTGCGGCCGGTGGTGGTGGGGGGCGTGACGGTCTCGCGGGCGTCTCTGCACAATCGGGAGGAGCTTCGGCGAAAGGACCTACGCGTGGGGGACACGGTCCGCATCCAGCGAGCCGGCGACGTGATTCCCCAGGTGGTGGAGGTCGTTGGGCACCCGGCGGACCGGGCCGACCCCTTCGAGATGCCACGGGAGTGTCCCGTGTGCGGCACCGAGGTCTACGAAGACGGACCACGCCTGCGCTGCCCCAACCGGTTCGGATGCACCGCGCAGCTCAAGGAGCGCATCGTCCATTTCGGTTCGCGCGCCGCTCTCGACATCGAAGGGCTGGGGGGCGAGACCGCGGCGCTGCTCGTCGACCGTGGGCTCGTGGTCCGCCTGGCCCACCTCTTCGACGTCACCGCCGACCAGCTCATGCAGCTCGACGGCTTCGCCGAGAAATCGGCGACGGCGCTCGTGGCGGCCATCGAGGCCAAGAAGACGCCGGAGTTGGATCGGTTTCTCATCGCGCTCGGGATTCCCGAGGTCGGCGTGACGGTGGCGCGCAGCCTCGCCGACGCCTTCGGGACCTTCGAGAAGGTTCGGACCGCCACTGCCGAAGAGTTGGAGGCCATCGACGGGATCGGCCCCCGGATGAGCGAGGCCATCACCGACTTCTTCAGCGACGAGCGCAATGCCGAGGCCATCGATGCCGTACTGGAGCGCGGCGTCGTTCCCCAGACGGTGGAGCTGACGCCGTCCGACCTCCCCGACCTGGGCACCGCGGTCTTCACGGGCACCATCCCCGTCCCCCGCGTCGTGGCGGAGGACGCCTGGAGACGCATCGGAGGAAAGACTACCGGAGCGGTCTCGAAGAAGACCGACTTCCTGGTGGCCGGCGAGAATGCCGGCTCGAAGCTCGCGAAGGCGGAGAAGCTTGGGGTACCCGTCCTGGACTTCGACGGCTTCCTGGTCCGGCTCACCGAGCACGGCGGCTCCCTCCACGAGGAGGGGGATAGATGCAGAACCTCGACGTGGCACGCACGCTGACGACCCTGGCCGACCTCATGGAGATCCAGGGCGCCAACGCGTTCAAGATCCGGGCCTACCGGAACGCGGTGAACACGGTGAACAGCTTGAGCCGTCCGCTCACCGTGATGGTCGAGGCGGGCGAGGACCTCACCGAGCTCCCGGGCATCGGAAAGAGCGTCGCCACCGACATCACGGAACTGCTCGAAACGGGCGTCGTGAGTCGACTCGAAGCTCTTTCCAAGGAGTTTCCGACCACGCTGGTCGAGCTCATGCGCCTGGACGGCGTCGGCCCGAAGAAGGCCAGGAAGCTCTTCGAGGAGCTCGACGTGGAGACCGTCGACGACCTGGAGCGCGAGCTGGAAGCCGGTCGGGTCGAGACCCTCGACGGCTTCGGCAAGAAGAGCGCCGTCAAAGTGCGCAGAGCCATCGAAGACCATCGCAAGCACACCGGTCGCTTCCGCATTCACGAAGTCGAGCAGCTCATCGCGGGTCTCCTCGAGCACGTGAAGGCCACGCCCGGCGTGGATCGCGTCGAAGTGGCGGGGAGCCTGCGCCGAAGAAAGGAGACCATCGGCGACGTCGATGTGCTGGCCCGGTTCGAGGGGGACGGCACGTCCGTGGTGGAGCACTTCGTGGCGTACGAGGGCGTGGCGCGCGTGCTCGGCTCGGGTCCCACCAAGGGGAGCGTGGTGCTCCATTCCGGACTGCAGGTGGATCTACGGGTCATCCCCGAGCGTTCCTTCGGGGCGGCGCTCCAGTACTTCACGGGTTCCAAGGAGCACAACGTCGCCGTCCGGACCCGAGCGGTCCGGGACAGGATCCGCGTCAACGAGTGGGGCGTCTTCCGCGTGCCGGAGGACGCAGACCCGGCCGACCTCGGAAAGGAGGATGGAGAGCGCCTCGCCGGTGATACGGAGGAGGGCGTGTACGAGGCCCTCGGAATGCCGTGGGTGCCACCGGTGCTCCGGGAGAACCGGGGCGAGGTGGAGGCTGCGCTGGGCGACGGACTCCCCGAGCTGGTCGAGCTGGGCCAGATCCGCGGCGACCTCCAGATGCACTCCACCTGGAGTGACGGGAAGGTCAGCATCGAAGAGATGGCGCTGGCGTGTCGGGCCAAAGGCTACGAGTACTTCGCCATCACCGACCACAGCCAGGCCATGGCCATGGTGCAGGGTCTCACCCCCGAACGGGCGCGGGAGCAGTGGAAGGAGATCGACGAGGTCCGGGAGCGGCTGGACGGCATCGAGATCCTTCGCAGCGTGGAGATCGACATCCTCAAGGACGGGGCCCTGGACATGCCCGACGACATCCTGGAGGCCCTGGACGTCGTGGTGGTGTCCGTCCACTCGCTCATGGATCAGGACGAGGCCACCATGACGAAGCGCGTCATCGAGGCCATCTCCCATCCCCAGGTGGACATCCTCGCCCACCCGACGGGTCGCATCATCAATCGGCGGGAGCCCTTCGCCATGGACGTCGATGCCGTCCTCACCGCGGCGGCGGAGTTGGGTGTGGCCGTCGAACTCAACGCCAATCCGAACCGGCTCGACCTGAGCGATGTACACGTGCATCGGGCGAAGGAGTTGGGTGTGCCCGTGGTCATTTCCACCGACGCCCACAAGCCTGAAGGGCTCGACAACATGCGGTTCGGCGTCGACCAGGCGCGACGTGGGTGGCTCGGTCCGGCGGACGTGCTCAACACACGCTCGCTGGCCGATTTCCGGGCGTGGCTCGACCGCCGTGCCTGAGCTTGCCTACGACGTAGCGCTCCTCGCCCTCGGGGTCGGCGTGCTGTACTACGGCGCCGAGTGGCTCGTGCGGGGCTCGGCCCGTCTCGCCGCCTCTCTGGGCGTGAGCCCCATCGTCGTGGGCCTCACCGTGGTGTCGTTCGGGACGTCGGCGCCGGAACTGGTGGTCTGCACCGTGGCTGCCCTGGGTGGAAACCCCGATCTGGCCATCGGCAACGTCATGGGCTCGAACCTGGCGAACATCGGCCTCATCCTGGGCCTCACCTCCCTCGTCCGCCCCTTGGACGTCCAGGCGCGCGTCGTCTGGAGGGAGGTGCCGCTCATGCTCCTGGTGACGGTGGCGCTCTACCCCCTGCTGTGGGACGGGATGCTCCAAAGGGGCGACGGCGTGATTCTGCTCTTCGCGCTCGTCGCCTACCTCATCTTCGTCTTCCAGTCGGTGGGCGACGAGCCGCCGGAGATCCTCGGCGAATACGCCGACTTCATGGAGGCCTCCACCGAATCCAGCTTCTCGGTGCGCCTCCCTGATGTCCTCTGGGTCCTCGTGGGCTCGGCCAGCTTGGTGCTGGGCGGCTACTGCATCGTGGAGGGTGCAGTCCAGGTTGCGTCGTCCCTGGGCATCTCGCAGGTGGTTATCGGGCTCACCGTCGTCGCCATCGGCACCTCCCTTCCCGAGCTCGCGACTTCCCTGGTGGCAGCGGCGCGCAAGGAGGCGGACATCGCGGTGGGCAACGTCATCGGCTCCAACATCTTCAACATCGCGGCCATCCTCGGAACCACGTCGGTGCTGGCCCCCATCGAGATTCCCCGGCAGATCGTGACCCACGAGCTTCCGGCGGTACTGCTCATGTCGGCCCTCCTCGTTCCTTTCCTCAGGACCCGCTGGCTCATCAGTCGGTGGGAAGGCGCCTTCCTGCTCAGTACCTACATAGCCCTGGGCTTCTTCCTCATCTGACGGACGGCACCCCGGGCCCGCCGCATCTCCACCTTCGCACCCACGAACCACGTCACTACTTTCAGGGCCCAACGAGAGTAGAAGCAGGGCGGGTTCGCAGGCGCTGAGGGGACCTACGGGTCACTCCGAGGAGACGAGGAAATGCTGTCCATCGATCTGAGGGGGAAGCGAGACTTAATCG
>CALJKZ010000700.1 GCA_937983085.1 uncultured Gemmatimonadales bacterium | reverse complement strand
CTGGTGCGCGGCCATGGTCTACTCGCCCCGAGCCGACCTCCACCAGGAGAATTGCCCGGCGGCGCCCCCCGAGCGCCGGGGCCGAAGTACGGACGACGGCTAAGGCATCCATTGATCGTTTCGCGCCGTGTGGCGACGTTCGTTGCCTCGCCCCCGTAGCTCAGGTGGATAGAGCGACTGCCTCCTAAGCAGTAGGCCACTGGTTCGAGTCCAGTCGGGGGCACTCTGGACGATCCGGCCCTCCGAGCCCCGACTCGGAGGGTCCGTTGCCTCATCGCTGGCTTGGCATGTCGTACGAACATCAACGTTCCTTCTACCGCATCAGCTACCCGGGGCCCGCACGCCCGACGTTGGTCATCGACGGCCGGGATTTCCATGTCGTGGACTGCTCCGAGTCCGGGCTGCGCTACGAACTCACGGCGCGCGATCCCTTGCCGCCCACGGGCACGGCGGTTCAGGGCACGCTGCGTTTCAAGCGCGGGCAGGAGGTGGAGGTGGCCGGCACCGTGACGCGGTACTACGGCGATACCGTGGCCCTGCGGCTGACGGGAGACGGCATCCCCTTCGGCATCATCCTCGACGAGCAACAGTACCTACGGCGCAACTTCCTCCGGCACCTCACCGGGAGCGGAGAGGGAGAAGTCAGTGAGGAGTCCTGAGGACCCCCTCGACCCAGCCCCGAGCGGGGGTCTGGGGGGCGCCGACCTGGGGGGCGCCCTCGAGATCCGGGACAACGCCGAGGAGTCGAGGTTCGAGATCTTCTTCGAGGGCCGCCGCGTCGGGCTCGCCCAGTATCGCCTCCAGCCCGGCCGGATGTCGCTCATTCACACGGAGACCGACGCGGACGTCGCAGGGCGGGGGATCGCGAGCCACCTGATCCGGTACGCCCTGGATGGCTGCCGGACACAGGGCACGGCGGTGTATCCCTACTGTCCGTTCGTTCGCGGCTACATCGAGAAGCATCGCGAGTACCTCGACCTGGTGCCGCCCGACGTCCGCGGACGGTTCGGGCTGGGGTAGGCCACGTCACCGGCATTGGGGCTGTCGTCCCCAAGGCCTAGCTTTGAAGTCATGGACGCCCCCCTCGAGACGAACCGCCGACGCGCCCTCGGTCTGATCCTTCTGGCCGCGGTGGCGGCGTACTGGCCCTCCTTGGCGAGCTTTCCCACCACGTGGAGCGCCTCGTATCAGGAGCACGGCTTCTTCGTGGGTGTGTTGGTCGTCTGGCTGCTCTGGCGGAACCGGCGCGCCGTCCTCCGAGTCGCCGACGAGGGCCTCACCGACCTCCTCCCGGTGGTGGGGCTCCTTTCGGTCTTGTGGCTGGTGGCCGCCATCATGAACGTGCGTCTCATCCACCAGCTCGCCTTCTGGGCGGTGGCCACGGCAGGCGCCCTCGCCATCTTCGGGTGGAACGCGCGGCGCCCCATCCTGGTCACGGCGGCGACGTTCCTCCTGGGGATTCCGTTCTGGGCGGTCTTCACGCCCATCCTCCAGCGCATGACCACCATCATGAGCGGGG
This sequence comes from uncultured Gemmatimonadales bacterium, assembly GCA_937983085.1. Taxonomy (GTDB): domain Bacteria; phylum Gemmatimonadota; class Gemmatimonadetes; order Longimicrobiales; family Gaopeijiaceae; genus UBA2589. The sequence continues at coordinate 308 of CALJKZ010000700.1, read as the reverse complement.
CCATCGCAAAGGCCGGGGGCGTCGAGGCGGTCATCCGGGACGACACGATCTCCATCTCCTCGGGCACCTTCCTCGTCGAGTCGGGCTGTTCGGGCATCAACTACCTCATGGGCGGGCTCGTCCTGGGTGCCTTCTACGCCCATCTCTTCACTCATCGATGGCAGACCCAGGCGAAGATCGTCGCGGTGGCAGGCGCGTTCTCCATCGTCGGCAATTGGATTCGCGTCGCGGTGTTGGTCTTCCTTGGCGAGGCCACGGCCATGCAGTCTCCCTACATCGAGGACCACCTCTGGCAGGGCTGGGCCATC
>CALJKZ010000699.1 GCA_937983085.1 uncultured Gemmatimonadales bacterium | reverse complement strand
GGACACGTCGACGGCCACTTTTCCCACGGCCTGCGAGGCGTCGGTGTGCACCGTGCCCGACGAGGCGCGGGCGGCCTCGACGACCCCCTCCACGGGAAGGACGAGCCCCGTCTCGTTGTTCACCCACATCACGGACACCACCGGAGCCGGGTCCGTGCTCGGATGGGCTGTGGGCCCCGCCGCACGAAGGGGCCCGAGGTCCACCTCTCCCTCCGGCGACACGGCGAGCAGGGTGAGTCGCGCGTCTCCAAGGTGGGCAGCATGCCGAGCCGCTTCCAGGACGGCGCTGTGTTCCACAGCGCTCACGAAGAGCGGGGGCGGGTGGCCGTGGCGGGTTCGACGGGCGCGGCACGTCCCCAGGATGGCCAGGTTGTCGGACTCGGTGCCCCCCCGGACGAATCGGATCTCGGCCCGACGCGCGCCAATGGCCGCGGCGATCGTTTCCCGGGCCTCCTCCAGGGCCGCCTGGGCCCGTCTGCCGGGACCGTGGAGACTCGAGGGATTCGCGAACACCTCCGAGGCGTACGGAGCCATCGCCGCGACGACTTCGTCGCGCACGGGGGTGGTGGCCGCGTGGTCCAAGTAGGTGGCGTCCATGGGAGTACAGCCCGTTGTTCCCTTCGTAGGAGGCGATCCCTAAGTTAATCGAGCAGGGCCGGACCCCCCACCGGGGGGCCTCCCATCCCTCCAAGCCCCACGCGATGACCGCATCCCCTCCGCCGTTTCCCGAGGGACAGCCCACCCGTTTCCGTTCCACGGTCCACGGCACCGTCTTCGCCGGCCGCGACCGTCATCTCGAGCATTTGGTCGAGGGGGACGAGGTGCGCCTCATCGCCGATCCACCCGTGCAGGACGACCCCGAGGTGTGGGTACACCTGCCTTCGGGAGAGCCCATTGGGCATTTGCCGCCGGACATCGGTCGATGGCTCTGGCCCTGGCTGGTCCGCGGGGGCGTTGCCCATGCGCGGCTCCTTAGGGTGAAGGGCGCCGACGTGCCGTCGTGGCGACGGCTTCTCCTCGAGGTGTCCTGCTCGGTGGCGTGAAGCCGGTCAGAACGTCGACACGCCGAGGTCGGTGAGCTCGTCGACGGCCATGCACTCGTCGATCCGGTAGGCCTCGCCGAACCGAGCCCGAATGAGCGACCCATAGTGGGCGGCCTTGGCTTTCACCTGCGCCGTCAGGTCGCGCCCGCCCCCCGGGAAGACCTCGCCCGCCTGGATGGCGCCCTCGAACTGCGAGGCGTACGCGGCCAGGGCCTCGATCTTCGCGTCCATCTCGTGGGAGATGTCGACGACGAAGGTCGGGGGATCGGCGTCTTCCCGGAACGACGTGGCATAGACGAGAGTGTGCGGACGGAACGGCTCCCCCGGAACATCGAGCTTCTTCAACCCACTGAGGTAGCACGTGTCGCGGACCATTTCCGACGTGATCCGATGATCCCGATGGCGCCCCACCTTCCAATGGGTGACGACGACCCGGGGCCGAAGCTCACGGAGATGTCGTGCCACGACGGCACGGGACTCTGCGTCGTTGACCAGGGCCGAGTCGGGCAAGCCGGCGCAGCGGCGGATCGACAGACCCAGTCGGGTGGCGGCCAGGTCGGCCTCCCGGGCTCGGATCTCAGCCGACCCCGAACTCCCCATCTCGCCGGCCGTCAGGTCCAACACGCCGACGCGTTTCCCTCGGCTCGCGCTCTTGATGAGGGTCCCCCCGCACAGAAGCTCGGCGTCGTCGGGATGGGCCATGATGGCCAGGATGTCCAGGGGCGCGGAGTCCGTCATCGATTCTGTGGGTCGGGAAGGGGTGGTGGCGGGTACGGACCCCCGCGGACGCTTGGCGCCTATTCGTACCGGAGGGCCGCCACGGGCTCGAGGCGACTCGCCCGGTAGGCGGGGAGGAGCCCGAACAGCATACCGGTGAGCGCCGCCCTACCCAAGGCCCCGCCCACCGACCAGAGGGGGCGGGAGCCCGGGAGGGGCGCCAGCCGGGCCACGACCCCGGCGATTCCCCATCCGATGAGGAGGCCGACCCCGGCTCCGAACGCCGTGAGGAACGACGCCTCCACCAGGAACTGCCAGAGGATCTCGCGCCTCGTGGCGCCCACGGCTTTCCGGATGCCGATCTCCCGGGTCCGTTCGGTGACCGAGATCAGCATGATGCCGATGACCCCGACGCCTCCTACGAGAAGACCGGCGGAAGCCAGGAGCAGGATCACCAGGAAGAAGACCGCCGTGACCTGGTTGAAGGTGTCGAGGATCTGGGCCGACGAGACGAGGCCGAAATCGTTCTCGTCCCTGGGGCCGAGTCCGCGCATTCCGCGCAGCGCCTGGATGACGTCGTCCTGTGCCCGCTGCAGGCTCACCGAGTCCTCCGGCACGACCTGGATCTGTGCGCCGAAGGTACTTCGACCGAGTCGACGGGTGGCGGCGGTCCAGGGGAAGATGGCCCAGTTCTGGATCGCTCCCGAGAAGATGTTCTCCTCGGGTTCGAAGACTCCGATGACCGTGAAGGGCACCAGTCGATTGCGGCTTACGACGCGAACCGTCCGCCCCATGGGATCCCGCTGGCCGAAGAGCTCCTCGGCGAGGCCGCTGGAAAGCACGGTCACCGCCCGATTCTCCCGCACCTCGGCCGGCGTGAAATCACGCCCCACCGAAAACTCGCCGGGCTGGTAGGCGGCCCACCCGGAACTCGCTCCACCCGCGAAGACGTTGTCCACGCGTCGGTCCTCGAACACGATGTCGACGTCCAGCTGACCCAGGTCGTACAGCGCCTGGTAGACGGTGGGGAGCTCGTTGAGGCGTGCGGCCTCGTCGGGGGTGATTTCCGGCTTCCCCCACCACGGCGGCCGACTGTTGCCGTCGGAGATGGTGATGGCCGTGAAGTCGAAGCGCATCACCACGAAGTTGTTCGGACCCGCCCCCTCGAAGGCCTCCATGACGCTTTCCCGGAGCCCGGTCATGAGGGCTCCGATGGCGACGACGACGGACACGCCGACGGCGACACCCAGAACCGTGAGGATGGAGCGGGTCTTGTTCTCCTTCATGGCCGCCCAGGCGATGGCGGTGCCCTCGGTGAGCGCCGCCAGTCCCGACGACGTGGCATCGGGAGGACGCTGCCTGCGTCGGGCCTCCGGCCGTCGGGGGGCGGGGGCGCTCGGGTCACTCATAGCGCAGCGCGTCCACAGGATCGAGCTTGGACGCCCGTGCAGCCGGGTACACCCCGGCGATGACGCCCACCGTGAGACCGAGGGTCACGCCCAGGGCGATCCATCGAGGGGCCACCGCGGCGGGCAGCACGGACACGGCGGCGATGCCCTTGGCGATCATCAGTCCGGTGAGGACGCCGAAGGCGGCCCCGACGGTGGACAGCGTCGCCGACTCGATGAGCACCTGAGACAAGATGTCCCGCCGCCGAGCTCCCAGCGCTTTACGGACTCCGATCTCGCGGGTTCGCTCCATTACCGAGACCAGCATGATGTTCATGATGACGATGCCACCCACCACCAGAGAGATGGACACCAGCATGGGCAGCGCCATGAACAGGATCCTGGAGATGTTGTTCCAGAAGCTGATGGCCTGTTCGGCGGTCTCCAGGGCGAAGTCCGCTTCCTGGGCCGGTCGAAGCTTCCGGCGAACCCGCATGATGCCTTCCACCTCGAGCTGGATGGCCTCGAGTTGGTCGGGATCGACGGCTTGGATGAGGACGTTGTCCACGTAGCCGCGTGGGGCCGTGAGGGCCTGGATGGGCGATGTGGCGGGGGCGATGATGAGGTTGTCGAGGGACTGACCGAACAGGGTGCCGCGCTCCTCGAGCACCCCGATGATCCGATAGGGAAAGCCGCGGATCCGGAGGGTGCGACCCACGGGCTCCAGGCCCTCGAACACGAGTTCGGCGGTCTCGGATCCGATGACCACCACCGGACTCCCCGAGGCGGCCTCCTGAGGCGTGAAGGCGCGGCCGGACTCGACGGCCAGGTCGCGGATCTCGAACAGCTCCGGCGTCGTTCCGATCATCTGCGCGCCGGTGGCCGTCCGTCCGTTGTCCCCGACGCCGGTGCCGCCGCCCTGGTTCTCCACCGCCACTCGGGCGGGAAGGGTCAGCTGCTCGCGGATGGCGTCGGCGTCCTCGAAGCGCAGCCAGGGCCTCCGGCTCCGGGCCCGACGCTCCTCCCGGGTCAGGTTCACCGGGATCTCCTCGGAGCGGGACAGCGTCACCGTGTTCACGCCGAAGACCTGGGAGCTGAAGTCCTCCCGCACGTACCGGTCGAGCCCCTCCACGACGGTCACCACGACGATGAGGAACATCACGCCGAGGATCACGCCCAGAAGGCTGAAGAAGGACTTCATCTTCTGGGTTCGAAGCTGCTCGAACGCGAGTACGACGCCTTCCCAGAGTTGCACCGGTCGTCAGCCCTCCCCGTCGGACCTTTCGTCGATGATGGTGATGGCGTCGCCGCTCCGGAGCTGACGGATTCGTTGGTATGGCCCCGCCACCACCGAGTCTCCTACTTCCAGCCCCGACAGCACCTCGAAGTACTCCTGGCCCGCGATGCCGATCTCCACGGGGACGAACTGCACCGTGCCGCCGCTCACCACGAACGCCCCTTCCACGTCCGAGGGCTCGTCCCGGTCGGACGAGGCACTCGACGCCTCTTCGTCGCCGTTCTCGCCTTCCACGTCGTCGCGGTCGCGCACGGTCAGGGCGATGATGGGCACCGACGGCGCGTCGGTACGGGACTCCACGATGACGTCGGCGGTGGCCGAGAGGTCCGGGCGAAGAGGCGCGTCGTTGGGCGCCAGAGTCAGGACCACCTCGAAGTCGATGGCGGCCTGCTGGTTGGCCGCCTGACCGCTGGGAGGATTGATGGCGGAGTTGCCGATCTCCGTCACCGTGCCCGCGAAGCGCTCGTCGGGAAAGGCGTCGATACGCACGCTGGCGCTGTCGCCCAGGGAGATCTCCGAGACCTCGGTTTCGTCCACCTGGACCACCACTTCGATGACGGACAGGTCCGAGATGGTGAGGACGAGGCTGCCCGGGTTGTTCATCGTCCCGATGATCACTGTTTCGCCCTCCTCCACGTTGAGGCGGGTGACCTTCCCGGCCATGGGCGCGGTGAAGACCGTCTTGGACAGCCGGTCCTCGGCCTCGTCCACCCCCGCCAGGGCCACCGACACCCCGTTGCGGGCCGACTCTACCGCCGCCTCCTGCACTTCGACACGCGTCTGTGCGTCATCCAGCTGCTGGCGGCTCACGAGGAGTGAGTCACGGGCCCGAAGCTGCACGAGACGATCCAGGTCACGCTGGGCCTGGGTCAGGTTGGCGGTCTGCTGGGCTTCCTGGGACCGTGCCTGGGCGAGAGAGGCCTCGGCCCGGGACAGACTGGCCTCGTACTGATCGGGCTCCAGGCGAAGGAGGGTCTCTCCGGCGACGACGTCGTCGCCCTCGTCGACGTACAGGTCGAGGACGCGACCCTGCACGTCGGAGCTGATGTCGACGGTGCGGCGCGCACGGATGTTTCCGCTGGCCGTCACGATCTCCTCCAGGTCTCTCCGCTCCACCGTCTCCACGCGCACCTCGATGCCCTGTTCGCGCTGCCGCAGGACCGAAAGGATGGCGGCGAGCCCGAGGACCGCGACGGCGACGATGCCGATGATGATCTTGGTTCGGTTTTCCATGGGGCGGAATCAGTCCTGGAATCGAAGCGAAGCTCCCAGGAGAGCTTCGAGGTTGGTGACGGAATCGTGGTAGGCGTAGACGGCCTGGGCGTGGTTCACCTCTGCCTGGGCGAGCACCGTCTGCGCATCGATGAGTTCGACGAAGGTGATGGCGCCGAGCTGATAGCGTTCCCGGGCCAGATCGAGCTGACGCTGGGCGAGCAGCCGGTTCCGCTCTTCCAGTTGGGCGCTCTCGTAGGCGGTACGGGCGTTCTCCAGGCCGATGGCCACGTCCGCCTCCACGGCGAGTTCGCGTTCCCGCACCGTTTCACGGTCGTCGTCGGCCTGCACCCGCGCCTGCTCCAGGGCGCGCTGTCGACTGAAGCCCTGGAAGATGGGAACGGAGATGGTCAGGCCCACCGAAGGCGGGGACCGGATGAAGCCAAAGGGGAACTGGTCGTTCTGGCTGATGATGGCCTGACGCTGGGCGTCGGTGAACGCGATCTGTCCGCAGTCCTGAGGTGGGAGGGGACGTGCCAGGCGCGCGTACAGATCGTTGGTCTGGATGCACTGGGCGATCTGGCTCGCCGTCTGGAGCTGCGCCTGGGCAATCTGGAAGTCGACGCTGCTGGCTTCGCGCGTGAAGGCGCTCCACCCCGCGGTCACGGAAAGGGTCGGGAGGTACGAAGACCACGCCGAACTCACTCCGATGTCGCTCACGTCGGCCGCCAGCCGAGAGGTCTTCAGGTCGGGGTTCTCCTCCAGCGCGACGCTGGTGAGGGTCGCGAGGTCCCACGTCGGCTGAGAGAGCTCGAAGCCCGTGGTGACGTCGAAGGGCTGGTCGATGGGAACGCCGAGCAGCTGCAGGAGGCGCATGCGCGCCGTCGTGAGGGCGTTCTGGGCCTGCAGGAGGGTGACCTCCGACCGGCCCACCTGGACCTCGGCCTGCCCTACGTCGATGGGAGTCACCTGTCCGACCTGGAGCTGTCCCTCCGCCAGGCGGAGGTTGAACCGGGCGTTCTCCAGTTGGAGTTCGGCGATGCGCACCGCCTCCTGCTGTCGCCACACGTCGATGTATCCGCCCGTGACCTGGGTGACGATGGACCAGTCGGTCCCGTCGATCCCGGCGAGGGTCGTCCGGCGACTCGCTTTGGACTGGCGGGGAGCCAGGAGCTGCGCCCAGCTCAGGCTGTAGTTGAGGCTGAGGGAGTATCGGGACGAGTAGTACGACGGCTGGTCGCCGACGCCGAGGTCACCGAGGGTGATCCCTCCGGCGATGAGGTTCTCGCCGGAGCCCTGCCAGGACATCCCCCCCGACGCGTTCGCCGAAGGCAGGAGGGAGCCGTACGCCTCGCGCACCTGCCAATCGGCGGTCACCTCGTCGTTTCGTACCCGGAGGAGCTGTGGATTGTGCTCCCGGGCCATCTCGATGGCCGCCTCCAGGGAGAGGTCCGGCGGCACCTGTTGCATGGCCGCCGCCGGCGCCGCGAGGAGGGGGACGAGGAGCGCTGCGAGAAGCGGGGGGCGCAGCCATGTCATTGCGTCGAGCCTCATTCGCGTCGAGGAAGGCGGTCACGGTCCGTCGAGCCCCTTACGCAGGCTCGGGCGCGGGGGTTCACACCGGGTGGGTCCCTCGCGACACGTCGGGTACGAACGCCGCCGGAAGGATCTTCACTTCCCCCGGCCCCCTCGATCAGGGCCGATGGAAGGTAACCCCCTCCGGCCCGGGTCTCACCCTTTGTCAGCCCACCAGATCCGTGCGCTGCGCGACCCATTGGAGGGCAGGGATCTCGACGCGGACCACACGCCCCTGACGGTCATACCACACCGTCCGGTCATGTCCTCCCGACGATGTGAAGTCGACCCGGCGGACCTGGATCGTATTCGGCCCCACCTCCATCTGCTCTTCGTCTCGCTCGGCAGCGGTGAGCGTGTGCTGGGTCCTCGTTCTCGGCTCGAGGACGTGTGCGGGCCGGTCGATGCGGAGATCTCTCACGAAGTAGTGGTGGTGGGCGACACCCAGATCGAGGATGCGGGTCTCGGGGCGAGCCTGGAACTCGCGGTCTTCGGCCCCGACCTGAGAGCGGATGGTCGCCACGTACCGGCGTCCGGATCGTGCCAGCCGAAGATCCATGGCCCCCTGGCCGGTGACTTCGACCTGATAACTCTCGGCATGCCCTTCGGGGGGAAGGGCCCGGAGCAGGGGAGTGATCCGGCTGACGGATCCGTCGGGTCCCACCGAAATGGTGGCGTTGGCGAAGTAGGCCGCGCCGAGTCCGAGGCTCGCCCTGCGGATGACGAAGTCCTCCGTGCCCACGAGTTCACCGTTCACGGAGATCTCGAACTGACCCTGGTCGATGACGACGCCCTGGGCCACGAGAGGAGAAGTCCCCGCGAGGCTTGCGATGGTCACGAAACACGCCATGGATCGGTTCATGGGGCCTACTACACGACGCGATCGTCCCGGTTCGCGGCCTACGGCGTTTCTCGCGCCAAGGCCTCCGAGATCCTTTCCACGTAGCGGTCGAACACCGCGCGGCCCTTCTCGGCGCTCCCGAGGCTCGGTGATCCAATGACGCCGGTGGACTCCGCCGGTGGTTTCGGCACCCCGCGCCGGGTGTGTGTTCGGGGCGCCCGCCCCTCGGGCAGGAAGTCCCGGGCCAGGTCCATCCTCACCAATCCGGGCTCCAAATGGAGCATGAGGGATGTCTCGAGTTCGCCGGCGTGTTCGAGCTCCGGGTCCGACTCCAGAATGTCCGACACGTCGATCTGATACAGGTCGTACACCGACCGCGAGGAGGGCCCCGTCGCCGTCATGAGCAGCGCCTCCAGGTGAGGTTCGAACCGATGGGCGGTGATGATGGCGACGGATTCGATGCCGTCGTCCTCCCACATGTGCACCAATTCGTTGACCACGCGGTGGAGGGTCTTCCGGCGGAGGCCTGCGCGACCCGCGTAGGGACCTCCTCCCACCGTGACGCCGTAAGAGAGGGTCGGAGCCCTCAGGATGCCCGTGGTCGCGGCCACGGCGCGGGCCACGTGCCGGGCGATGACGATGTTGCTTCCCACGGGGAGGTGGGGACCGTGCTGCTCAAGAGCCCCCACGGGCAGGATGAGTCGAGGATCGGCGTCGAGCCTGCGCCGGATCTCCGGCCACGGCAGCTGGTCGATGGCCGACGGTGTCACAGGAATCTCGTCCGGTGACGACGCTGCTTCATCGGGCCGGTCCATGGGTCGCGGTCGCCTCGCTCTGGTGGTGGTCGGGCACCGGTACCGCCTGGGCGCTCCCGGTGGCGGCGGTGGCGTCGGCCGGGTCCGTCCTCGCCGGAGGCGCCCGCACGCTGTGGGGGCGGGCGGGCCTGGTGCTCATCCTCGGCGGCATCCTGGGCGGATTCCACGCGGAACGCCAGGTAGGCGAGATCCTCGGCGACTGGGACGCCTATTGGGATCGGCGCGTGGACGAGGTGGGCGAACTGCTGAGCGAGGAACTCGACCGGCGGCAGATCGACGGCACCGCTGCGGTCGAGGCCCTCCTCGCGGCCTGGGAGGAGGGCGGCGCGGAGCTGGACCGGTCCACGCTGGAAGGCCTCCGGACGAGGTACCGGACGTCGGCTCTCGCCCTCTACGACCGCGATGGCGCACTGGTGGCGTGGGACGGCGTGCACCGGGGCAAAGTACCCGAGGCGGTTCAGCAGGGGCTCCGCCCCGAGTCGTACCGCGACCTGCCTCTCTTCGGCTATCTGTATCTGACGTCCCGCGGGAACGACGGAAGCGTGGCCATGGCGGCCTACCTCCTACGGGCCGCGCTTCCCGAGGGACTCGGCGCCGACAGGGGGGACCTGGCAACCCGTTTCTACGGCGAAACCGGAGAGCGCATCCGGATCACGGAGGACGATCCGGGGGTCGCCGAGGCCATCTGGGACCTCGCCCTCGACGAGGACCGCCTCCTCAGTGTGGTCCTCCAGCGCCCGACCCCCGAAGAGCGAGCCGAGACGGTGCGGAGGCGTTGGGCCGTGGGAATCGGGGTTCTGGCCGGCGTGAGTTGGGTCCTCCTGGCCCTGGGCGGTCCCTTCGTCCTCGCGGAGGCCGTG
>CALJKZ010000698.1 GCA_937983085.1 uncultured Gemmatimonadales bacterium | reverse complement strand
GATTCGACCGGCTTACGCGTCTCGCGCGTCATCTGTTCGACACGCCGTTGGCGCTACTGAGTCTGAGCGGGTCCGACCGGAGGTGGGTGAAGTCGCGGATCAATCTCGATCCCAGCAAGACTCCACCCGAGCTCTCGTTCTGCGCCCAGGCCATGGACGACGACATGCTCATCGTCCCGGACGCATCGCGCGACGAGCGCTTCAGGGATCATCCCGCCGTCCGCGATCTCCCCGAGATCCGCTTCTACGCAGGATGCCCGGTGAAGGGCCCCGATGGAAACCCGCTGGGCACGCTCTGCGTCATCGACCACGAGCCCAGGGAGATCGGCGAGGAAGAGGCCGGCGTCCTCAAGGACCTGGCGTGGATGTTGGAGCAGGACCCCAAGTCGCTCTCGTTGGCCACCCTCGCTGAGCTCACCGGCCCCACCAACCGTCGGGGCTTCGACGCCATCGCCGACCATACCATCGCCATGTGCCGACGGGTCGGCGAGCCAGCCACGCTGCTGTACTTCGATCTCGACGAGTTCAAGGAGATCAACGACACCCTGGGGCACGCCGCCGGCGATCGCGTCCTTCGCTCGTTCTCACACCATCTCAAGACGACGTTTCGCGACTCGGACGTCGTGGCCCGGGTCGGAGGCGACGAGTTCTGTGTGCTCCTCACATCGGCTACCACCGAGGATGTGGAGCGGCCCCTGAGTCTCCTGGAAGGCCGGCTCCGGACCCGGGGTGGGGAGCCGACGGTGGCGTTCAGCGTCGGCGTGGCGTCGTACGACCCCACGCGGCACCAGTCGGTTCAGGCACTGGTCAACGAAGCCGACATGCAGATGTATCGGCACAAGAGGTCCCGGGGCGGAGGGCAGGGGCGACGCGGCTAGGCGTCCGCGCCCAGGTTCTATACGCTCGCGGCCGAGCCCGCCTCCGTCCGGGAATCACCAGCCGTCACGACCCCGAACAGCACCTCCAGGTACCGCCGGAACTCGCGCACGTGTAGGGACGTGAGGCCCTTGTCACCCAAGGAGCGACTCAGGATGAAGGCGCCTTGGAGCACTCCGTATGCGACGTCGGCGAGAACGTAGGGGTCGACGTCCTCGACGATGGGTGGATGGCGCACCATGGCCTCCGCCAACATGTCGCCCAACACCTGCCGCCAGTGCTCGATGGACTCGACGATGATGGCTTCGCTCTCCTCGTCCAGGGCGCCCGTCTCGTAGGAGAACGAGGCGAAGAGGCATCCGGCCTCGTCGGGAGCCACCTCCTGGAAGGTGTCTTCGTGCAGCGCCAGGAAGACGAGGGCGCGCTGGAGCGGATCGGTGGCCAGACGCTCTGCACGCTCGCGGAACTCTTCCACGAAGGTGTGGTCGGCTTCTCCGTATCGGGCGACGAGCGCGCGCGCGAGGTCGTCCTTGGACGGGAAGTGGTAGAAGAACGTGCCTCGGCTGATGCCCGCCGCCTGCTGGATATCGTCGACGGAGGTCGCGGCGAAGCCCTTGTCGAGCACCTGCCGCTGGGCGGCGCCGAGGATCCGCTGTCTGGTCTCAGTCCCGTCTCGTGGCATGCGTTGCCCGTGGAATTTGTACTGAACGGTCGACGCACGCCAAAGGCCCACCGCCGACACTCTCGAAGGTTCAAGGACCCCTGACGTGCGGGCTGGTTCCAGCACTCCTGCCCGCCAGGCCCCTCCGGTACATGACGTTTGACATTCCCGGCCTGTTGTATTTATACTGACCAGTCAGTTTAAAAAGCAATCCGAACGACAGTAGTCAGGAGGGGATCATGTCGACGAAGACGGGGTGGCGACGGGCCGCCATCGCTGTGTCACTCACGCTGTGCGGGATGCTGCCCGGGGTGGCGTGGGGACAGGAGGCGCCGACCGACCCGCCGCTGTACGACGATCTCGGGGACCATCACGTCGAGGTGGCGACGCAGAGCGAGCGGGCTCAGGCCTACTTCGACCAGGGCATGCGGCTGTACTACGCCTTCAATCACGCCGAGGCGGTTCGAGCCTTCCGCGCGGCACAGCGACTCGACGCGAACTGCGCCATGTGCTGGTGGGGCGAGGGACTCGCCTTCGGTCCCAACATCAACCTCCCCATGGATGAGGAGTCCGCCAGGACGGCGTACGCGGCGACACAGGAAGCCGTACGACGCCTCGACCATGCGTCACCGAGGGAGCGGGGGCTGATCCGGGCCCTCGCGGTCCGGTACGCCGAGGACGCCCCCGCGGATCGGGCGCACCTCGATGTCGCGTACGCCGAGGCGATGGGTGAGTTGGCCGAGCAGCATCCGTCCGACCACGAGATCCGGGTACTCCATGCCGAGGCTCTCATGGATCTGCGTCCGTGGGACTACTGGACGGAGGACGGTCAGCCTCAGCCGGGCATGGAGACGGCGCTGGCGGGGCTCCGTTACGTGCAGGATCGGAACCCGGAGCATCCCGGGGCGTGCCACTTCTACATCCATGCGGTGGAGAAGCTCTTCCCCGAGGACGCCGTACCCTGCGCCGAGCGACTGGCCGGACTCATGCCCGGTGCGGGCCACATCGTCCACATGCCGGGTCACATCTACATCCGGGTCGGCCGATATCGGGAGGCCATCGAGGCCAACCGCCACGCCATCCACGCCGACGAGACGTACATCACCGATCAGCGCCCCGCCATGGGCATGTACACGGCGGGATACTATCCCCACAACTACGACTTCCTGGCCTTCGCCTCGATGATGGTGGGCCAGGGTGACGACGCCGTGGAGTCGGCGCTGAAGGTGGCGGGCCTCCTTCCTGAGGAGCTCTTCGCCGCCCCCGGGATGGGCTTCCTGCAGCACTGGTCGGTCCGGCCCCTCCTCTTCCAGGTACGCTTCGCCCGGTGGGACGACGTTCTGGACCGGGATGCTCCTCCGGAGGGGCGCCCCCACTCGAAGGCCATCTGGCATTACGCGCGGGCCCGCGCACTTGCCGCGACCGGGGACGTCCCGGCTGCCCGACGCGAGGTCGAGGGAATCCGCCGGGTTCTGGCGAGCGGCGATCTGGAGGGGCTGCGGATGGAGTTCAATGCCTCTCCCGACCTCATCGCCATCGCCGAGCGCGTGGCGACGGGTTGGGTGGAAGCCGCCGATGGGCGATTCGACAGGGCTGTGGAGGCGCTCCGGGAGGCCGTTCGTAGGGAGGATGCGCTCCTGTACGGTGAGCCCCCCGAGTGGTCGGTACCGACGCGTCAGGATCTGGGGGCGGTGCTACTCGTCGCTGGCCGGGACGCCGACGCCCAGGCGGCCTTCGAGGGAGACCTCGAGCGCTTCCCGGAGAACGGATGGTCTCTGCGAGGTCTGGCCGAGGCCTTGAGGGCTCAGGGACAGGACGACGAGGCCGAGGGCGTCGAGGCCCGACTGGCCCGCGTCTGGCAGGGTGAACGAGGCGCTCACGCCGGTTCCCACCACGCGGCGTCTGCGAGTCCGCGTACTCCGAACCACTAGGCGGGGACGCGCGGAGGGTGCCATCCCGAGGCCGGGTGGCACCCTCCGACTGCGGACTGGCGGGCTGCCGGGCTGCGGACTGCGGACCGCCTACCGCCTACCGCGGCAGGACCTCCTTGGGGATGTGCATGCTCACCAGGTAGTGGGGCATGTCCACCGTTTCCGAGATCTTCAGGTCGGCGGAGAGCGAGGCCAGCACGTACGCCTCTTCCCGGGCAAGCCCGTGCTCGATCTCCAGATAGTCGATCATGGCCAGCACCGCTTTGCGCGTTGCCTGGTCGATGTCGGTGCCGAAGCCGGTGACGGCGTAGAAGTCGGCCGTCTCGTACTCGGGTTCGGCGATGTCGCGGAAGTCGCTGAGGACCTCCAGCTCGAGGACGATGCGCATGGGTGCCTCGATGGCGGTGCCGGAGACTTCACCGTCGCCCTGGGCGGCGTGGGTGTCGCCGATGGAGAAGTTGGCGCCCTCGATGGCCACGGGCAGGTACACGGTGGTGCCGACCTTCATGTGGCGGTTGTCCATGTTGCCGCCGTTCGCTCTCGGCGGAATGGTCACGAGTTGCTCGTCGGTGTCGGGCGCCACGCCGAGAACGCCGGGAAAGGGATCGAGGGGAATACGGATGCCGTTGCCGAAGTCGGCGTGGGTGGCATCCGGGCCCAGTTCGAACGTCTTGAGCCACGGCTCGGTGAAGACGTCGGCGAGGAAGCCGAAGCCGGGAGCGATGGCGGCCCATCCCCAGTCTCCGATCTCGATCTCATGGAGCGTCACGGCGAGGACGTCGCCGGGCTGGGCCCCTTCCACCCGGATGGGGCCGGTGAGTGCGTGGATCCGGTCGAAGTCCAGGTTGACCACGTCCTCCACCGTCGACTCCAGGGTGAGCTGCCCACCCGTGGCCTCCTGCGTATAGACCTCCACGACGGCCCCCGAGGGCACGGTGAGGACGGGCTCGATAGTCCGGCTCCAGCGGGCGTGGGTGTTGTCCGCCGACAGCGAGAACTCCGCCTCGGGCACCTGGGCGCTTTGCGGCTGGTCACCGGACGCCGACGACGAGGGGACGTCGGGGATGCCGTCGCCGGAGTAGCACGCCAGGACGAGGGACGTCGAGAGGGCGAGGGAGAGGAGCGCGGGTCGGTTCACGGCAACGATCTCCGGCAGTCGGGTGGAACGGGGTGGGAATGGACGCACGTTCACCGCTGGATGCGGCGCCAGTCCTGTTCGTAATACCGAACCAGGACCGGGTCGTCGAGGCGGTTCACCTCGGCGGCCACCGGCTGCATGTCCAGGGGAAAGTCGAAGAGCTGGGGCACGAGGCTCGGCGTCAGGAAGCGCAGGCCTTCGGGCAGGGTGCCGTCTCGCGGATCGTAGGGCCGACGTCCGGCGAGGACGAAGCCCCATTCCCCGAACGAGGGCACGTAGGCGTGGTACGGCCACGTGTCGTACCCGGCGTCGCGGAGGGTCGCCTCGATGCTCCAGTAGGCGCGCGGCGCGAACATGGGGGACGTGGCCTGGACCGCGAGCAGCCCGTCAGGGGCGAGGTGGGCGGAGACCAGACGGTAGAAGGCCGACGTGAAGAGCTTGCCCACGGAGTAGCTCGACGGGTCGGGGAAGTCGGCGACGATGAAGTCGAAGACCTCGTCGGTCTCGGCCAGCCAGACGAAGGCGTCCTGATGGACGATGCGCACCCGATCCGATCGAAGGGCGCCGGCGTTCAAGGGCGCCAACACGGTGTGGTCGGCGAAGAGGGTGGTCATGGCCGGATCCAACTCCACCAGCGTCACCTCGACGTTGGGGTAGCGGAGGGCTTCCCGCACCGCCATGCCGTCCCCGCCTCCCATGATCAGAACCCGCGCGGGCCCGTCGAGGGTGGAGAGCCCGGGATGAACGAGGGCTTCGTGGTAGCGGTACTCGTCCCGCGACGAGAACTGGAGGTGGCCGTCGAGGAAGAGACGCAGGTCGTCGTCCCAGGCGGTGAGAACGATGCGCTGATACGACGAGTCGCGCGTGAAGACCACCTGATCGGCGTACAGGCTCGACTCGGCCAGTCGGGTGAGGCGCTCGGCCTGCACCATGCCCACGCCGAGGGCCGCCAGCACGGCCACCGACGTCGCCTGTAGGAGGCGTGGCGCTCCCAGCCGTTCCCGGAAGAGGTGGCACGACCACAACGCCACCGCACCGTTCACCAGCCCGAAGAAGAGAGCCGTCCGTGCCAGTCCGAGCCAGGGCAGCATGAGGAGGGGAAAGAGCAGGGAGGCCGCCAGCGCTCCGAGGTAGTCGAAGGTGAGGACGTGGGCCACGACGTCCCGGAAGTCGAAGTGGTCCTTCAGGAGACGCATGAGGAGGGGGATTTCGAGTCCCACCAGCGTCCCGATGACGAACACGGTGACGTACAGCAGGAGGCGAAATCCGTCGGTGTATGCGAAGGCGAGGAAGAGGGCCGTGGAGGAGAAACCACCCACCACCGCCACCATGAGCTGGATCTGGACGAAGCGGGTGGCCAGGCCGCGGACGATGAAGCGCGAGAGCCAACTCCCTACGCCCATGGCGAAGAGGTACGCGCCGATGATGGTGGAGAACTGGGTGACGCTATCGCCGAGGAGATAGCTGGCCAGGGCCCCGGCCACGAGCTCGTAGACGAGCCCGCACGCCGCGATGAGGAGGACGGTGGTGAAGAGCGCCGCGTGCAGCGGCACCCGGCTCCGATCGTCGGGGGTTCCCGGGTCGTGAGGACCCGTGCGGCCCTCGTCCACGGCGGTCGAACTCACGGGACGGTAGAGCGTGAGGTCACGAGACGGTGGAGCGTGAGGTCACGGGACGGTCGAGCGTGCGGTGGGAATCAGAAGATGCTGGCCGCGATGACGATGGAGATGGCGATGGACACGCCGGCCATCATCACCCCCAGAGCCGTGTTGTGGTCCTCGATGATCTCCTTCCACAGCGAGCCGGGGGTCATCTTGTCGATGATGACGAAGGCCAGGATGAAGATCATGATCCCCAGGCCCGAGTAGATGAGGGACAGGAGGATGTTGGGCAGGAGTTCTTCGGTCATGGGGTTCTCACTTTCCGCCGACGTAGCGGCCGGTGCGGACGTAATGGGCGCGGTACGCCCCGGGGTTGTCACGAACGGAGGTGGGGATGGGCTGGGCGGCCGGGACGACGGTGGACGGGGTCCACCCCCGGTACTCGGCGAAGCCCAGGGCGGCGATGGCCAGCAGGCTCAGGAGCAGGTACTTCCAGCTCAGCTTCACGGTGCGTGACCTCGTTCAGTCGGAGGCATAGTCGCTCTCTGCCATTCTCTTGCTGTGGAAGGATGCCTGGCGTAGCAACGCCGAGAGGGGCGGGAGGAGGATCACCAGGAGGGTGACGATCCAGAGCGAGTGCATTGGGGCGTCCCGGATGACCCGTATCGTGTACTGGGTGGGCACGGGACCTTCGGGTGCGATGCGGAGCATGTACTCCCCGGCGGGAACGGCGGGCATGGCCACCCGGCCTCGCTGACTGCCCTCCCGCCAGTTCTCGCCTCCCTCCCTCCCGAAGTAGTACCCGATCTCGCGCCCGGCCTCGCGCAGCTCGCCGCTGGCCGTGTTCACCAGGGCGTAGTCGAAGTAGATCCAGTTGTTGGAGACGTCGGTGCGGGCCTCCACCACCAGGTTGGCCGTGCGCCCTTCCACCTCGAAGGGGCCGAGGATCTGCACCGCGCTGTCGGGTGGTGGGGCGTAGACGTACGGCTGGGCCACGACCAGGTCCGACCCCGTGGCCATGCGGAGGAACCAAAGGACGAGGAAGGCGGGGACGACGAGTCCGGCCGTGGCGCCCACACGCTTCGCCCGTTCGGCGTGCGGAGAAGGCTGGTTGGCATAGACTCCCACCGGACGGGGCGGCTTCCCGTCGAGCCCGAAGGCGTCCCAGATGCTCCGGCCGTCCACGTACTCGGCTACGGTCCACACCGTCTCGTCGTCGCTGACTTCCTTGGATAGCGACCGCGGTGGATGTACGAAGTCGTCGGTCATGACTTCGTCACCGACGCGGACCTCCCAAGGCCACTCACCCAGCACGTAGTCGGTGGTGGTGCGGGCCCCCTCGAAGTGTTTGTACGTCTCGCCGCGGAAGGTGACTTTGGGCCTGAAGGCCGAGTACCGGTTTCCCTCGTCGGGCGTCTCCTTCACCGTGACGGCGTCGTTCCAGTGACCGCTCTCCTCGGTGAGATACCGGAAGCCGTGCTCGGGATTGTAGAGGAGGTACTCGTCCCACGAGTAGCGCTCGTCGGGCCAGTGCATGGTCCGGAACTGATAGCCCAGGACTTCGTACTCCGCCCCTTTCCACCGGCCTTTGGTGCCGAGGGGGATGCGCGGGTCGATGCGGGCGTTCTTCTTGAAGGTCTGGAGCACCTTCGCGCCCGGTGATGTGGCATCGAGGACGGAGGCGCACGAAGCGCACACCACGTTCACCGACAACCCGGCCTGCCGGACCTCCACCGAACTGCCGCAGTTGGGGCAGCTGAGCGTCTTGATCTCTTCGTGGTGAAGCGTGCCCTCGAGGTCCTCCCGGAGATGCTCGAAGGAGAGGTCGTCGAAGCCGACGTACTCCCCTGCGAACACCAGCGGCGGGTCCTCACTGTAGTCGAGGGTGACGATCTTCCCGTCGGACGACTTGAGGTCGGCGAAGGTGAGATCGGACCGGTCGTGGTACTCCCAGGGAAGCTCGCCCTCGGTGCTGAGGTAGCGCGCGGGGGTGGTGTCCGTGACCTCGTAGGTGTCGCCCAGGAGTTCGAGCTTCAGGCCCCGGGCCACCTGGTCCTCGTAAGGAAGAGGACCGGCGTCTTCGGCGAGAAAGCTCACCGAGTACTCCAGCATGGCGTCGGACAGCCAGCCCGACCGCCCGTCGTCGAACACCAGGTGCCACTCGCTCCAGCCACCGCGTTCGTAGCCATACACGATTCGACCCACGACGGTGAAGCCCCGCCCCTCGTAGCGGCCCCGCGTACCGAGCTGGACGGGCGACGTGGTGGGTGGGGGCTCGGAGACCTTGCCCACCTTCTCGAGGTCGGTGCCGTGACGCACCAGGATGGAGTCGCAGTAGGAGCACGTCGTCTGGATCGCGCCCGCCCACCGGAATGCGACGGCAGCGCCACAGCTCGGACACGGGGCCTGGGGTCCGCTCACCGGCGGGCCCCATCGCTCACGGGTGATCCGGCTGCGGCCCGACGGGCGTCGAGAGACCCCCACTCCTCGGGGCGAAGGCTCATCGACCCTGCGTTCCCGCCGGCTCGGGGGCGAACCGCCGAGCGACGCTTCGGACCTGGACCTCCCTCGCGCCCACCGCGTCGGCGAGGCCCCCTTCGAAGTCCCACGCCGGTCGGGGACGGCAGCAGAAGAGGTTGAGGCAGAGGGTGCCGTGCTCCGGGAAGGTGTGGCAGGTGAGGTGCGACTCGGCCAGAAGGCTCATGCCGGTGACGCCCCCGTGGCCCGGAAAGACGTGCCAGAGCGCCGGCTGCACGGGATTGAGGTCGGCCTCGGTGACGATGCGCCGAAAGAGGCGGCGAAGGGTGGTCAGGTCGCGGAGGGCCTCCGGCCGGCAGCCCCGGGCCTCGACGATCCATTCGCATCCGAGGGTGTCGTCGGAGGTGGCGGTTCCATCCAGCGTGCTCTTCGACATCGCACTCCGGGAGTCGGGCGAAAGCCGGTGTGGGTGGGGTCGCACCCATCGGCCGTCATTGTAGAGGCCGGGTCGGAGGTGGAGCAAATCGGCGGGGCCGGGACCACGACGCCTCGGCGTTCCGCTCCCGGACCCTTCGACTATCCCCGACTACGCGCCCGGACTTCCGGCTCCTCGAGCCCGTACAGCGGCGGAGTTTCGACACCCCACTGTCCGAGGATCTCGTACAGCTGCCCCCGGTGGTGGATCTGATGCTCGAACATGAGACGGATCCACTTCCAGACCGTGATGTCACTTCTTCCCACGGTGGTGCAGCGCTGCTCCAGATCGTCGGGGCTCAGGCCCGAGAGGATCTCGGCGGTCTCGTCCTGCATCCGCTGGAGGTACGCGAGGACCGCCTCCTTCCCCGACGCCAACTCGATGCCGTGACCGGGATACCGGGAGGGCCTCAGTCGGGCGTTCTCACCCCACATCCAGCGCTCGGTGGCGCCGATGTGTCGGAGGATGTCGCCGGGCGTAAAGCGGCCGGGGGCGGGTTCTTCCTCCATGCGGTCGGCAGGAATGCGTTCGGCCAGGGCGTGGGTGCGTCGACGGACGGATGCGGACTGTTCGAGAATGTCGGGGGGGGGGGGCGGGGGGGGCCGGACGCGGACTGTCGGAGGTCGGCGCCGGGGGGAGGCGGCGGGGCCCGGCCCCGGTCGGTCAACCGCAGCTCGGCTGGGACCGGGTGAAGTCGAAGTCCTGCAGCGCCAGTCCGCTGGGCACGTCGGCGGGGATGATGGACGCCAGCCGATCGGGATGGGCGTCGGGATCACTCAGGGCGTGCATGAACGCCACCAGGTCCTCGACGTCGCCGTCGGTGAGCTCCCGGGGCTCGGCGCTGAGCTCGTGCACCAGATCGAGCATCGGCTGCACGGGACCCATGGGTCCCCGCAGGCTGGGAGACAGGATGGTGTTGGTGTAGTTGTCCAACGAGGTGTACACGTCGGTGTGATGTCGGACGGCATCCTCGAGGCACACGTACGCGCCGTTGTGCATGAACGACGGTTGGAAGGCCACGTTCCGGAGGGGCTGGGTCCGGAACTTGTAGCGGTCCGCCGGATCGCCTGACACGTGCTCGAAGCCGAAGTCCTCGTTGTCGCCGGGTCCGTCGAAGTCGACGTTGGTGGTGACGGGTCGGATCTGGGGCACGGCCAGATTGTGCGCCTTGAAGTCGCTGAACATCTGGTTGGCGTACCCCTCGGTGATGTGGCACTCGAAGCAGCCGGCCTCGAGACCGAAGAAGAGGATGCCTCCCCTCTTCTGCGACGGCGTCAGCGCGCTGGTGTCACCGCGGGCATACCAGTCGATGGGCGCGTCGGCGCGCACCAGCGTGAACTGGAACTCGGCCAGCGCCTCGGCGATGCGGTCGTAGTCGATGGGGTCGCCGGCATTGATGGCCGGGTAGATCTCCCCGAAGCGCTGACGGTACTCGGGAATGGCGTCCACCCGTGCCGCGACCTCCGCGCGGATGTCGTCGGCATCGCCCACGAAGTCGAAGCCCGCCATCTCCACTCGCGAAACCACGGGCGTGAAGGCCTGTCCGGCCAGGAGGTGGTCCATTCTGGACAGCGTCGTCCCCTCGGGCTCGGGAAAGACGAAGCCGTCGCCGTTGTCGAAGGGATCGAGGGATAGGGACTCGAAGCGGGCGTCCCACATGAGGCGCGGGAAGAAGGCCGCGTTCACCACGCTGGGCGCCCGCCGGAGATTGTGGGGACCCTGTCGTTCTTCACCCACCACCAGGTTGTTGTCGATGCCGATGGAGATGGAGACGGCGTCGTTGAACGACACGTTGGGGCCGTGGCATCCGGCGCAGCTGTTGTCCTCGGTGAGCGAGAGCACCCGATCGAAGAAGAGCAGGCGGCCCACCTCGGCGAGTCCGTCGTTGACCGGGCGTCCCAGCTTTACTTCGAGCTGTTCCTCGATGCGACCGTCCAGCCTGTGCGCCGCCAGGAGCGTCCCGAGGCGTGCGTCCAGTTCGGGGCCGCTCTCGTCGATGTTACCCGGGCCTACGGGCTCGTCGGGCCCACACGCCGCGACGAAGACGAACAGCCCCAGAACGAGGGTCCGCGGAGCGAGGCAGGGGAACAGGGCTGGACGGGGGGAAGACATGCTCATCGTACGACCGGATACCGCGGCTGCTACAGGTTGATCCGGTGAACCATACACCCGCCGAGGGGATGCCGCCTAGTAGATGAAGCCGAGACCGGCCATGAACGCCGTCCGGTCCTCGCCCCAGGCCACCGACAGGCGAACCACCTCGGAGCGGTCCACCAGGCCGAAGAAGACCCCTCCGCCCACCGCCGTGTGCCACCCGCCCGGCGACGCGCTGTCGGTCCACACCCGACCCGCGTCACCGAGGCCGTAGACGCCGATGTCCAGGGGGATGGGGAAGAAGATCTGCCAGACGGGCACGCGGACCTCGGCGCTCCCGAGGAGGAGCCCGTCACCCGCGTATCGCTGGAACCTCAGGGACCGGACGGATCGCGGGCCACCCAGGAAGGCCGCCGATCCGAAGGGGGGCGTCCCCCAGATCTTCTCCCCGGCGACGCGGAGTGCGACCACGGGGCGCTGCCCCCCGGGCGGCGAGAGATACGTCGACAACTGCACGCGCGCGTCCTGGTACGCCTCCGTCAGATCGAAGATGCCGGGAAACACCCCCGCTCGACCTACCAAGCGCGCCCCGCGGGTGGGTCGGCCCTTGTGATCGCGTGTGTCGAAGCCGAAGGACGACGTGAGCCCGGCCCGGGTGAAGTCGCCGGCGCCGTAGGGGTCGGCCTCGCTGATGAACGAGGCGCTCCCCACGGTGTCGGTGGAGGTATAGACGAGGGTCGGACCGAACTCGACGAACGTTGCCTCGACGTCGCCCATCGTGAGCCCGAGGGTCGCCCCGACCTGGTTGTGTGCGACACGATGAAACGACTTCGGGCGCGTGGTGGTCGTCGCGTTGCCGAAGCCGTAGAAGTTGATGATCTCCACGCCGCTCCAGAGGAAGTGGATCCCGATGTCGTTGCCCGCAACCGCATCCTTTCCCAGGTAGCGAAGCTCGAGGACCGGCTCGTTCAGGCCGAAGGCCCACCCCGCCCTGAACTGGATGCGGGAGTCCAGGGGGCGCTTTCCGAAGGAGAAGCCCCGATAGTCGACACCGGGGCTGACCACCAGGCCCCGGTCGTCGTCGTACGAAACCGTGGGCTGGGGGATGGTCTGGGTGCCCCAATCCAGCTCTCTGCGATCCTCGAACCACGCCATGGGCCGGGCCGGCGAGCGGCGCCGGATCGAAACACGTCCCGAATCGGGGAAGCGCGTTTCCTCGCCCGAGTCGTAGAGGACGGTGGTGCCTGCCGGGCCGGTCATCTCGTCACGAAAGGAGTCGCGTCCACCGCCGCCGACGACCCGGACCGTGACGCCCGTCGCACCCTCTCCCAGGAAGACGGCGTCGTCCGCTCCCCCGCGCAGGTAGACGCGCACCTCCTTGGTTTCGGCCTCGGCGAAGGTCCGCTGGAAGTCGGGAGAGCCCCCGTCCCGGCGGAGCGCCACGTCCACGGAGCCGTCGACCGACCGGACGACCGCGAGGGCTTCGGCCTCGTCCGTGGCGAAGATGTCGGCGTAGCGAAACACCACGTCGTACAGCCGATCGGCGGCCTCCCCCAGATGGTCCCTCCGGGCCCGAAGCGAGCCGGTGAGTTCGGCCCCCACGAGGGCGTGATGTTCCGGTGGCAGTCGGGCGACGGCGTCGGCGATGACCTCGTCGGTGAGGGCCCGCTGGACCTCCTCGACCACCGCCCCCCACGTGTCGGCGTCCAGTCGGACGAGGAACTGGCGGTCCATGTCCCAGGCGTTCCGGGTGAGGGCGAAGATGTCGGGGTAGTGGTCATCGAAGACGACGAGCCGGCCTTCCCAGGCCCGGGCGACCCCCTTGAAGAGCCCGTCGAAGCGGACGAATGCCTGGTCGCGATCCCTGGGAATGACGCGCCACTCGGTACCGAAGGGGGCCTCGAAGGCGGCCCACAGGTGGTTGTTGTGGCTTCGGTCTCTGTCCCCCACCACGAGATCGATGAGACGAGCCCGGAGCAGGCCCGGCGCGTCCACTCTGTGGTCCGGGTCCTCTTCGACGATCTCGCACAGGTCCTCGGCGGAGACGATGCGGGTGGAGCCCGCGAAGCCCGGTGCACCGTCGGGCCCGTCGTCGGGTCGCTCTTCGACCAGGACCAGGAGCCCGGCGAACTCCTCCCGGAATTCTCCCAGCCGCGGATCGTCGGGCACGACCATGTACCGGGGCTCGGTATGCAGCACACCCACCGCCTCGAGGAGCGCGCTCACCACCGGTGCCCCGGTGGGGTGGAAGGACGAGATCTGGTCCTGGATCATGTCGGCCAGGATCGACCGGTTGAAGACCTCGAACTCGATGGGCGACTTCTCCACCGATCGGAAGACGAATCGCCGACCGTCGGCGCCCCTCAAATGCAGTGTCTTGGTGGTGGACCCTCCGCCCAATCTCATGGGCGAGCGGCCTCCGCCGAGGAGGGCCATGTACACGCCGGGAGCCTCGATGGGCGTGGTCCAGAGCTGCCGGTATCCGGTACCGAGGAAGGCCCTCCCGAGCCCCCCCGCCTGGTAGCGCGCACCCGGCGCCACCACCACCGAAGGCGTGCCGGGGGTCGGTGCCGGCGTCACCTGTGCCGCCACGTTGCCGGCGGTGGCCGTCACGAGGGCGACCACGACGTTGATGGCAGGCCAGACCCGCACGGTGGGTGTCACCAGAGCCGGTGCCACTGGAGTTGTGGGGCGACCCTCCTGGAATCGGATCAGTCGCTGCACGCCACCGCGCGAGCGGGCTCCAACGTGCCCCGCAGGGTGAGGTAGACGTTCCACTCCTCCGGGGTGCCTTCGAGGTCGACGGCTCCCTCGCCCCATTGGAGTCGGATGGCCTCCAACGCCGACGCCAGGAAGCCCGCGCATTCCGCCGCTTCGGCGTTCTTCTGGCCCGGCTTCAGGATCAGGTCGAGGCCCATGATCACCGTGGTCGCAACGCCCGTGGCCACACCCACCGCTTCCACGTGATCGGGGTCGCTGAGGGCCAGGGCCGACGCGGTGCCGGACACCGGCAAGAGGATTCCGAGCACGCCGAGGGTCGCATTGAGAAACCCGCCCTGGGCGGCTTCCGCCCTGGCGAGCTCCGCCTGGTACGTGCTTCGGAGGTTCGTCACGCGACGCTCCAGGGAGGTCGCGCCGAGGGCCGACGCGGCCGACTCGCGGTCGACGTACAGATACGCGTCCTCCTCCTGGAGCGTCTCGAGCCCGGGGGTCGGGACGGTGAAGGGGCGGGCGGCTCCACATCCCGCCATGGCGAAGGACAGAGCCAGGACGGCGAGAAGGCGGGTACGTGGCACGGTGGGCTCCTCCAGAATGGGGTCGTCCGGGCGGCAGGCCCGGGCGGTCTGGGTGGCAGGCTAGGGAACCGGGGCCGGGTGCGCCATGTCGGGCGCAGGGGCGACTGCCGTCATGGGCCGTTGTAGCTTTCCACAGATTCGCAGAGGCGGGCGTTCCAAGCCGCCGACATGGCTCCTCCAGCTCCCGACTCCTTGGCCGGTCCACCACCCCCTCAGAGCGCGTCCGGGAAGGAGTCGCCCTCGGCGGACCCGCCTGGCACCCCGGAGGCCGCGGCCGGCTTCGGTACCTTCGCCGGGGTGTTCACGCCGTCGATCCTCACGATCCTCGGCGTCATCATGTACCTGCGCTTCGGGTGGGTCGTGGGGAACGTCGGGCTCTGGCAGACGCTTCTCATCGTCACCATCTGCACGTCCATCACGGCGCTGACGGCGCTGTCCATGGCGTCCATCGCCACCGATCGTCAGGTGAAGGCCGGCGGGGCGTACTACATGATCAGCCGTTCGCTGGGTGTGGAGACCGGTGGTGCGGTGGGCATTCCCGTCTATTTCGCCCTGGCCTTCTCGGTGGCGCTCTATACCATCGGATTCGCCGAGAGCGTGAACCGGGTCTTCCCGCTGGTACCGCAAACGGCTCTCGCCGCGGTCACCACCGTCGTGGTCGCCGTGCTGGCCATTGTCAGCGCCCGCCTGGTCATCCGTGCCCAGTACTTCATCATGGCGGCCATCGGCATCTCGTTGGTGTCTCTCGTGTTCGGAGGGCCACTGGAGGCGACCAGCCTCCAACTCCAGCCGTCACCCAATGCCGAAGCCGGCTTCTGGGTGGTCCTCGCCGTGTTCTTCCCGGCGGTCACGGGCATCGAGGCCGGCGTCAACATGAGTGGCGATCTCAAGGATCCGTCCCGGTCCATCCCCCGGGGGACGCTGGCGGCGCTCGGTGTGGGCTACCTGGTCTACATGACCCTGCCCGTGCTTCTCTCCACTCGGGCCGACGCCCAGTCGCTCATCGACGACCCCCTCATCATGCGGCGCATCGCGTTCTGGGGAGACGCCATCCTGTTGGGTGTGTGGGGCGCCACCCTCTCCAGCGCCCTCGGTAGCATCCTGGGCGCTCCCCGGGTGCTGCAGGCGCTGGCCCGCGACGGCGTGCTTCCGCGGTGGATGCGGATCCTGGGCCGCGGGAGCGGGCCGGGCGACGAGCCTCGGGTGGGTACGGCCGTCACCCTGGTCGTGGCCCTGAGCGCCGTGATGCTGGGGGAGCTGAACGTCATCGCCCCCATCCTCACCATGTTCTTCCTCGCGTCGTACCTCTCGGTGAACCTGGGCGCCGGCCTGGAGAACCTCCTCGGCAGTCCGTCGTTCCGACCATCGTTCCGGGTCCACTGGTCCATCTCGCTCCTCGGCGCGCTGGGCTGTCTGGTGGTCATGTTCCTCATCAACGCTGCGGCGACCCTAGCGGCGGCGGTGGTCATCCTCGGGGTCTTCCTCTGGCTCGAACGACAGGAACTGCGGACCACCTGGGGTGACGTGCGGCGGGGCGTCATGCTGTCGCTGGCACGGAGCGCGCTGCTTCGCTTGGCGGGGGAACGGCCCGATCCCAAGAACTGGCGACCCAACCTCCTCGTCCTCTCCGGCGCCCCGACAGGCCGCTGGCACCTCATCGAGTTCGCCCACGCCCTCACCCACGGGCGCGCGCTCATGACGGTGGCGACCATTCTTCGATCCGGGTCGCGGGACCCGGACGCCCGCCGGGGCATGCAGGAGCACGTCCGGGAGTATCTGGAGCGGAAAGGGGTGGAAGCGCTGGTCCGCATCGAGGAGGCACCGACCCCCTACGAGGGAATGGAGCGTCTGGTCTCCACGTACGGTTTCGGACCCCTCAAGCCCAACACGGTGCTCATGGGCGCGTCCGAGGACCCGGAGCGGCGGGCCGAGTACTGCGAGTCCATCGCCATGATGCACGATCTTCGGCGCAACGTCATGGTGCTCCGCTACGACGACGAACGCGGGTTCGGAGCCCAGCGACGCATTGACGTGTGGTGGGGTGGAATGCAGAGCAACGGTGGCTTGATGATGCTCGTCGGCTATCTGCTCCGAACCAGCATGGCGTGGCGTCGAGCCACCCTCACCATCAAGCTTCTGGTCCCCGACCAGCGGGCGGCGGAGGCCACGCGCGAGAACCTCCAGTCCATGATCGAGGGCTTGCGGATCGGCGCCGAAGCGAAGGTCCTCGTCGGTGAACAATCGAGCTTCCCCGACGTCCTCCGACGGTCTTCGGCCCACGCCGACCTGGTACTTCTGGGCTTGGCGAAGCCCGGCTCGGTGGACGACTACGAGGCGTACTACCAACGTCTGCAGGAGATGACCGAGGGCCTGCCGACGACGGCCTTCGTCCTGGCTTCGGAGGACCTGGATTTCGCGGAGGTCCTCCTGTGAGGCGAGCAGGGACGTGAGTCAGCTCGATCCGGTGGTGGCGGTGCTTCTCGCCTCTGCGGGAGCAGCCCTGGTGGCCGCCTTGGGTGTCGTGCCCCACGTCGTCATGGGCCGCCTCTCCACGCGGGTCCTTGGGTGGGGAAACGCCCTGGCTTCGGGTCTCATGCTCGGTGTGGCGTACTCCCTCACCACCGTACAGCCCGACGTGGAGGTGCTCATGGGGGCCGGTGGGGCCGTGGTGGGGATGTTCTTCGTCCGCATGACCCACGTCTTCGCGGGCGTGGAGGACCTGGACCTCAACGAGCTCGGTGAGCTGGATCCGGCGTACGGCTACCAGCTCTTCGTGGTCAACACGCTGCACTCGGCGTACGAGGGCGTGGCCATTGGGGTGGCGATGCTCGCGTCCCTACCCTTCGGCTTCGCCATGGCCGTGGCCCTGGCGGTGCACAACATCCCCGAGGCGATGATCTTCACGGCGGTGCTTCGGGAGCGGGGGGTCAAGACGCTGCATGCCGCCGTCCTGGCGGTGGCCACGAAGCTCAACCAGGTACTGCTGGCGGTGGTGACCTTCTCGGTGGTCGCCGCCCTCCTCGTGCTGAGCCCCTGGGCACTCGGCTTCGCCTTCGGGTCCCTCGTCTACCTCGTCCTCGACGAGCTACTTCCCGAGTCGTACCGACAGGCGGGCCACACGAGCATCGCCCTCGTGACCCTCGTCGCCATGGGGATCGTGGTCGCCCTAGGCGGAGCGGTGATGTGATGAGCGACGGACTCCTCGTCTTCCTCTACGCGCTGGCCACGGCCGTGGCCACGGGTCTCGGGGCTCTCCCCTTCCTCTTCTTCCGCGAGGTGTCGGACCGCTTCGTCGCCTACGCCAACGCCATCGCCGCGGGCCTCATGCTGGGGGCGAGCTTCGGCCTGGTCGCCGAGGGCACCGCGCACGGACGCCTCGAGACGTTGGGCGGAGTCCTTCTCGGAGTGGTCTTCATCCTGGTCACCCAGCACTATCTCGGGGAGTACGACGAGGAGGAGCTGGTCTTCGGCGCAGCGAGTGGCGAAAGCGCGAGAAAGATGTTCCTCATGCTGGTGGTCATGACCGTCCACTCCTTCTCGGAAGGCGTGGCCGTCGGGGTGTCCTTCGGAGGCGGCGTCGAGCTGGCCACGGTGATCACCCTCGCCATCGCGGTACACAACATCCCGGAGGGCGTGGCCATCACGGCCGTGATGCGACCCCGGGGCGTGAGCGTCGCCGGGTGCGCCGGGTGGAGCATCCTGTCGTCGCTGCCCCAGCCGCTCATGGCCGTTCCGGCGTTCCTCTTCGTGGAGGCGTTCAGGCCGGGACTACCGTGGGGCATCGGCTTCGCCGCGGGTGCCATGATCTTCATGGTGCTTGGCGAGCTGCTGCCCGAGGCCCTCGAGGAAGGGAGGCGCTCGGAAGTGGCGACCCTCACCACCGCGACCATCGTGGCGATGATGCTGTTCCAGCGTTTCCTGTAGGAACGCCCCTGCGCGATCTACCCTTGGGCGCGGCGGAGGGCCGCCTTCACCCGCGTCTGCAGACGCGGCGGATCGATGGGCTTCCGGAGGTAGTCGTCGGCGCCCATCTCCATGAGCTCGATCTCGGAGTCGGGGTCCGGAGTGCCCGTCAGGACCACCACCGGGAGGCCGGCCGTCGCCATGGACTGGCGCACCGACTTCAACACGTCGCGTCCGCCGAGTTGGGGCATGTCCAAGTCCAGGAGCATCAGCGAGTAGGTCTCTCCCCTGGCGAGGCGCAGGATGGCGTCACTGCCGTCCGACGACTCGGTGACCCGGTATCCCATGGCCTTCTCCAGAATGCCGCGGGCGATGGAGCGGGTGGTGCCGTCGTCGTCCACGAGCAGTACGTGAGGCGGTCCCTCGTCGCCCATCTCCTCGTCGGATGCCCCGTTTCTGGAACCGTTTCCGCGGGCTGAGCCGTTACCACCGGCCGCCGACCCGTTGCCACCGGCCGCCGACAGGGGGCCACCCGCGGCAGATCCGTTGTCGGCCACGTGCCCTGCTCGCGACTCCTCACCGGCTCGGGTCGCGTCGGAGCCGTCCTCACCATCGGTGTCGGCCATGCTCTTGGCCCAGGTCGCGCTCTCCACCAGGGCCGTGGCGTCCGCGATGGCGGCGGAGGCGTCCACCACCGGTCCGCGTCTCTCGGGCGGAGGCGCCAGGTCGGCATCGTCGGCTTCGCCGCTCGTACCGGACTCCTGCGCGCCGTCGCCCAGTCCGATGACGCGGTCCACCTCTTCGATGGTCGTCTGTCCGGCCTCCATGCGGTTCAAGGCCGATTCGGCGAGGGTCGTCATCCCGTCGGCGACGGCCTGACGATGCAGCTCGAAGGGTGGGGCGTCGTCCATGATGAGCCGGACGAGGTTCGGCGTGGGGACCATGAACTCGGTGACGGGAAGTCGACCGAGGTACCCGGACCCCAGGCACCGGTCGCAGCCGACCGCTCGCACCTTCGGTCGGCGCCCGTACCGTTCCACCAAGGCCTGCTCCGTGGCGGTGAGTTCGTCTCCCACCTCCTCGGCGCACCCATCGCACACGCGTCGGACCAGCCGCTGGGCCAGGGCCCCGCGCAGCGTCTCGCCAATGGTTCCGGCGTCGAGGCCGAGGTCGATGAAGCGCCGGATGGATCCGACGGCGTCGTTGGTGTGGAGCGTCGCCAGAACGAGGTGTCCGGTGAGGCTCGCCTGGGCGGCGATGTCCGCCGTCTCCCCGTCGCGGATCTCCCCCACGAAGATGATGTCGGGGTCCTGGCGAAGGATGGCGCGCAGGGCCGACGCGAACGTCATTCCCTGCTTGTGCTCCACCTGGATTTGGGTGAGTCCCGGGAGCTCGTACTCCACGGGATCCTCCACGGTCATGATGTTCACGTCGGGCGTGGCGATCTCACGAAGCGCGCCGTACAGCGTCGTCGTCTTTCCAGAACCCGTGGGGCCCGTGACGACGACGATACCGTCGCGGTTGGAGAGAGCTGCGCGGATGCGCTTGATCTCCGGGTCTACGATGCCCGTCTCCACCAGCGTGCCCGAGCCCTGGGTGTCCAGTACGCGGATCACAGCCTTCTCGGCATTCCGGGTGGGCACCGTCGATACCCGCAGGTCGTATTTACGACCGTCCACGAAGATGCGGGCCCGACCGTCCTGCGGTCGGAGCCGATCGGTGATGTCCAACTGGGCCATGATCTTGATGCGCGACACGATCCGGGTCAGGACCGGGAGGGGCATCTGCATGCCGTTCTGGAGCACACCGTCGGTCCGGAAGCGCACCAGGCCACTCCCCGCCATGGGCTGGACGTGGATGTCCGATGCTCCCCGTCCCACGGCTTCGTGCAGGATGATGTTCGTGAGGCGAACGACCGGGCCGGCGGCTGTTTCCTCTTCGGACACCTCCTCGGGTTGCTCGTCATCGGCGGCGATGTCCACTTCGACACTGCCCAGCTCATCGAAGCGTTGAGCTACCCGGGCAAGGAGGGACTCGGCGGCCGCGTCGGGTGCGTACGTCGATTCGATGGCCTCGGCGATTGCGTCGGGCGAGGCGATCTCGAACTGGGCGATGCGCGCGGACACGAAGGCGAGCTCCTGCTCGGCGTCGGCGTCCACGGGGTTCGATGTGGCCAGCACCAGGTACCGGTCCTCGTCCCGCAGCGGGAAAACGCCGTGCTTCCGGGCCGTGCTCGCCGGTACCAGCTTTGTGGCCGTGGGTGCTGCCTTGTCGAGGTCGGCCACCGGCATTCCGAACGCTCGTGCGACGGCCTCGGTGAGCTCTTCGTGGGTGACGCCGCACGCGGCCGCCACCTTCGCCCACGCTTCGCCGACGTCCAGACCTCCGACGACCTGGAGGTCTTCCGCCCCGGGAAGCCCAGCCTTCTTCGCGGCCCGAACGAGCCAGCCCGTCACGACTCGATTCCGGAGTCGACGAGGTAGGCGAGGACGCGGTCGAACTCCGGTCGGACTTCACCGAAGGTCGAGGCCACCCCGTCCAGGTCCCCGTCCTGCGCGTGATGCTCGAGGGTCTCGAAGAGGGTCGCGGCGTCGTTGGCCCAGATGTTTCCCGAAGCAGACTTCAGAGAGTGGGCTGCGGCACGGGCTCCCTCGGCGTCGCCTCGCTCCACGGCCTCGCTGAGGGCCTCGAAGGTGGACCGTGCCTCCTCGAGATACACCTGGAGCGTGGGCTCAACGATCTCTTCGATGCCCGCCGCGCGCATGGAGGATCGAAAACCCTCCAGATCCACCGGGGCGGCTCCATTCGTTTCCATGTCCGACTCCGTCCTCGTCCGGGACCCTCGTGTCGACTCCGGGTGGCGAGCGGCTTCGGTCCAGTGCGCCGGAACCACGTGGCATGGACAGGTAAGCCGCACCCCCTCACAGGAGGATCGGCTCATTCCGTTGATTCTTTACCGGCGCGGTGCCCGAGCGTGGCGGACGGGCCCCGACCCGATGGGAGCTATCGGTAGCCCTCCATGAGTCGGAAGCGTGTTCGGCGCCGATTCCACGTCACGGACCCTTCGTCCCGGCCCGGGCGAGAGAACGTCTGCAAGGACAGACCGATCTGGTCGTTGCGTGGGTAGCGCACCCAGAAGTCGACCCGCCCCCGCCGTTGGCTCGACCGTATGCGGTACACCGCCGTCTTGTAGCGGAAGTCGACGTTGTTCAGGTACGGCTCCAGTTCCGCGGGGACTCGCCCCCATCCGGCGGATCGCGGCAGGCGACCCTGGTCCTCGCGGAACTCGAACACCGCCGACCGGATGGCGGTCATGTCGGTCATGACCTTCCGGGCGTCGGCTTTGTGGACGGCCCTCTTGAATGTCGGGATGGCGATGAGTCCCAGAATGGAGATGACGATCATCGTCGTCAGGAGCTCCAGCAGGGAGAAGCCGCCGCGTCGGGAACTCGAAGTGCGCCGACTCATTCTTCGCCTCCCATCATGGCGGCCAGCCAGTCCTCGAGGGGAACCGAGCTTTCGTACGCGAGCTCGGGTCCCTCATCGGCGAGGGAAAGGACGTATACGTCCCCTCGCACTTCGTAGGAGACGACGTCACCCATGTCGTCGGCGACCTCCTCTGGAGTGGGAAGCCGGCCCGTCTCCAGGCGGAAGTCCTCCACCACGTCGGCCGCATCCGCCAGCGTCCACGCTCTGTTCTCCCGCGCGTAGAACATGGCGTCCGACGCCGACGCGGGCTGCACGAGAAGCCAGACGTTCGCGCCGACCAGGGCGAGGAGGACCACCGATGCCGCGATGACGAGGACGCGCCGGGATACCGGACCGCCGACGTCGTCGACTGCGGCCTGGGCTTCCTGACGCTCCTCGACGTGACGCGTGGCCTCGCTGACCGCGTCCGACCACTCCGAGACGGGAGCCTCGACATCCCCCATGGCGAACCTCTCTGGACGTGTGCGTGCCGGGTGGGCTGTCGGCCCATCCGTACCGCCTAGTCTCGGCCGTGCCCCGCGATTTCTTGAGGTTCGCCGCCGCGCCGAGGCTGCCCGGGACGACGCCCGATTCACCAGGCTTGAAAGGCCCTTTGGCCCGGTTGTGCCTTCGACGCGATCGCGACAAGTTCAAGCCGACACCGGGGACAACGGCCATTCCTTGCTAAGGGGCTGAATGGTTGGGGACCGTCTGACGCCGCACGGCAGAGACGAACCAGCTGGACCATCGGAGTCGGCGAGTAAGACGGCCGACGTAGTGCCCCAACCCCCTCCACCCGGCGACTACGGGGTCTTCTGGCTCGACCTCAACGGGCGTGTCACCCGGTGGTCGGACGAGGCCCGGCAGGTGTTCGGCCACTCCGACGAGGAGGCGGCTGCCCTCGGTCTTCGTGATCTGTTCCCCGAATCGGATCGAGCCGCCGGAGTTCCCGAGCGTGCCTTGGAGGCCGCCCGTGACCGGGGAGCCTGGGATGGCGTGGGGTGGCGGGTCTCTCGAGGCGGGGAGAGCTTCTGGGCGACCACCAGTCTGACCATGGTCTACACGCCGAACGGCCTGGGCATCGGCGTCATGGCCGTCGTGCGGCGCCTCGAGGCGGTCGTGTCTGCGGGCACCGTCGATGCCGACGCCCAGCGGCTCGCCTCCCTCGGCAGGGTGGCTTCGGAAGTCTCCCACGACGTGCGCAACATCCTGAGCGCCATCCGCGGGTTCGCCGCCGTACTCGAGAGGCGACTCCCCGACGGCGACGCCGCCCACCAGGTCTGGCACGAGTTGGTGAAGGCGTGCGACCGCGGCGCCGATCTCACGGAGCGCGTGCTGGGCGTTGCCCGGTCCGACTCCGACACCGTAGCGCCGGTTTCCGTGGCCGAGACGCTCCGGTCCCTCGAGCCCATGCTGCGCCAGATCGTTCCGCCCCGCATCCGTCTGGACATCGAAGCTCCGGACGAGATCGTGCCCATCATGGCACGACGCCATGACATCGAACTCGCTCTTCTCAACGTCGTGGTGAATGCACGGGACGCCATCTCCGGGCCCGGCGTCATCGGCGTCACCCTGTCGGAGGAGCCGTGCTCCGGCTCCGACGACGTTCGGGTCGTGCTGTGCGTCCGGGATACCGGCAAAGGGATGAGTTCGGATATCCAGGACCGGATCTTCGACCGATTCTTCACGACCAAGGATTCCGGTCGGGGCACGGGGCTCGGGATGGCCATGGTGCGGGACTCCGTCCAATCCGCGGGCGGCTCCATCGAGATCGAATCGGCCCAGGGCGTCGGGACGATCGTCCGCATGCTGTTTGATCCTCAGGCGGGAATCGAAGGCCACAAGGCCCCGACAGCCGCGTCCGGAAGGGGCGGGCACGTGCCGTCCCCGGGCCCCAGGGCTGCCACCGAGTCGGATTCGAGGAGCAGCTCCCGTCACAAGGTCCTGGTGTGGTGCATCTCGCCCGTCCTGCGCGCCGCAGCCACCGATCTTCTCGGTCGTCGGGGCTATCACGTGGTCGTGGCGACCAGCCGGGGAGCGGCCGAGGAGCTCATGGCCGACTCGGCGGAGCCCATCGACTGCGTCATCGTGGACTCGCGAGCGGAACTCCCGGTGGCCTCGAAGGAGGTTCGTCCTCCGGTGATCGCCCTCGTGCATGGGACAGCGGGCGGAGCGGGCCGTGACGGGCTCGCCCAGGACGCGCTCGACCGTGTGCTGGAGATGCCTCTCGATCCCCGTTCCCTATGCGACGCCGTTCGACAGCTCGCTGTGGCGTACGAAGAGAGCAGGGCGTCCGTCCACTGAAGGGAGCCGGACCCAGCCCGAGTGCGATCGGGCTTCGCTTCGGGTCAGGCCGCGACGGGTGACAGCTCGGGCACGAACGGCTTGCGGAGGTCTGCGGTCTCGTCGGTGAGGACGAGTTGGGCTCCGACACTCTCCACGACGTTGATGACCACCGGCCCCCTGAGGTTCGCCGTCCACGCCTCGCCCTCGGGACCCGGCACCGTGATGGCGAGAACCGCCACGTCCGTCGGTGTCGCCGCGCCGATGCGCTCGCTCTGAGCCCCGTTGAGGACCAGCGAGTACTCGTCGAAGAAGAGGAACGGGTCCGACAGCAGAAAGCTGGGCCCGACGCCGTCGGCTGCCACCAGCCAGAACAATCCGTCTCCGGGACCGTCCACCAGACGGTACTCGGTGGTCTCGGGGAAACCGAGAAGGCCTTCAGGGAATCGGATGATGCCGTCCATTGGATCGCTGGTCGTGTCGGGGTTGGTCATCGGAGGTAGTTCACGAGGGATGTTTCGAGGAGCCGGGTCGTGGTGAGCAGGGAGGCCTGATAGGCCGACTGCACAGCCACCAGCTTCGTGATGGCTTCTTCGATGGGTGCATCGATGAGGGTGGAGCGTCGTATGGACACCGTCTCGTCGACGATCCCCTGGCGCTCCTGGGCCATGTCCAAGGTTGCCTGCCGCGCGCCCACGTCGGCGACCAGGGTCTGCACGTTCTGGATGGCTCCGGTCAGCTGGGTCGCAGCGGCCTGGATTCCCGCTCGATCGTTGGCACCGAGGGCGGTGTCGAGGGCGTCCAGGGAGGCGATGGCGTCGGAGTCGATGAACATCTGGCCCGCGTCGTGGGACGCGAGAACCGTCATGCCGGGGCCGATCTCGTACCGAGGCGCGCCCCGGGCCGGGAACGTCGTGTCCAGGGCCCCGGTGGCATCGAGCGGCACGCGGTCGGCGTACGCTCCTCCGAACACGTACGCCCCGTTGTATGTCCGGTTGGCCAACTGGATCATGGAATCCCGGATGGCCTGGACTTCGGACTGTGTGCCCAGTCTCTGTTCGGGGCTGACCGTGTCGCTCCCGGCCTGGATGGCGAGCTCGCGGGCTCGGGCCAGGAGGTTGGTCATGGCGTCGGTCGTGCTATCGGAAATCGCCAGCCGCACGCGGGCGGCTTCGATGTTTCGGTTGTACTGCTCGCTGGCTCGTAGGTCCGCCTCGAGTTCGAGGACGGACCGGGCATCCACGGGCGCATCCGACAGACGCTCGAACTTCCGACCGGTGACGATCTGGCGCTCGAGTCGGGCGGATTCCTGCTGCCCCTTTTGGATGGAGTCGAGGGATCGACTCAGGATCATCTGGTTGGTGATTCGCAACGTCGGGATCCCCGAGTTCAGTTGAGCGTGTGGGGTCCTGCCACTACCCTTCACACGTCATTATCGGGCGTCGCCCACCTCTCTTTAGGACCCCACTCGCGCATGCCCAAGATCCTCTGCATCGACGATGATCCGGGCGTCCTCGCGGCGACCGAGGAGATGCTGGAGGATGTCGGATACGAGGTCGCCGCCGTTCGGAACGCCGAGGCGGGTCTGGCCGTTCTGGGGCGCGGTGGCATCGACCTGGTCATCACCGACTATCGCCTCCCGGGAATGTCGGGCCTCGAGTTCCTCGAGCAGATCCAGGAAGAAGGCATCGACGTTCCGGTGGTCGTGGTGACCGGCTACGCAACCATCGACCACGCCGTCACGAGCATCAAGGCCGGGGCCATCGACTACCTGACGAAGCCGGTTCGCCAGGGCCAACTCGAGGTCGTCGTGAGCCAGGCCCTGGAACTCGTCCGGCTCCGGCGCCAGAACGAAGTGCTCCGCTCCGAAGTGTCGAAGCTCAGCGCCGAACGCACGGTGGTCGGAGACAGCCCGGTCTTCCGGAGAGTGCTCGATGCCCTGGGCACCGCGGCACCCACCAAGGCCACGGTCCTTCTCCACGGCGAGTCGGGAACGGGCAAGGAACTGCTGGCCCGGATGATCCACGACCTCAGCGGTCGAGGGGACGAGGCATTCATCAGCGTCAACTGCGCGGCCATGCCCGAACATCTGGTGGAGAGCATGCTCTTCGGCCACGAGAAGGGTGCGTTCACCGGCGCCACCAAGCGTACGGCCGGGGCTTTCGAGCGGGCCAACCACGGAACGCTCCTGCTGGACGAGATCTCCGAGATGAGACTCGACCTCCAGGCCAAGCTGCTCCGCGCCCTCCAGGAGCAGGAGTTCGAGCGGGTGGGCGGCGTTTCGCCGATTCGAGTGGACGCCCGAGTCATCGCGACGACCAACCGCGACCTCCAGGAGGAGGTGGACGCGGGTCGCTTCCGCGCCGACCTCTTCTACCGGCTGAATGTACTCCCCATCCGGGTGCCGCCCTTGAGGGAGCGGGTGGACGACGTTCCTGCTCTGGCCTCGTTCTTCGCGAAGAAGGCCGCGGCAGAACACGATCGCCCTCAGGTGGTCGTCGCGGCGGAGGCCATCGAAAAGCTCCAGCGCCATGCGTGGCCGGGCAACGTGCGGGAGTTGGCTCACGCCGTCGAGCGAGCGGTGATTTTCGCGGCCGACGGCCGGGTGACCGCCGACATGATCTCACTCGGAGAGGGAAGCCTGCTTCCTCTGGACGAGTCGACCCGTCCGCCCGATGCACATCTGAATGACGGTGCCCTGGTGCTCGCCACTCTCGACGCGACGGAGGTCCAGGCGATTCTCATCGACGACGCTCTCCAGAAGACGGACGGCAACCGGACGCAGGCCGCGAAACTCCTGGGCATGAGCGTCCGGACCCTTCGGAACAAGCTCAACAACCCGTAACAGCCGGAAGATTCCTCCGCTTTCCACCCGGAAGATGTTGCCTTCCCGAAGGTGACGCCGGGCAAGCGGAGGACGCTCCGAGGGCGTCGTCGCGCCGCCTCGTCGTCTTGGTGACCAGCCGGACGGCCCGCAACCACGCGGCTTCCCCTCTCACCCGGACGTCGTTCTCCGCGTCTCTCCCTCCGGGTGGAACGGTCGTTGCCTTCCCGGAACGTCGGAGGACTACGGCTTCCAGGTAAGGAGGGGAGAGGTGATCGAAGGAGTCATGGGCTCGACGTCGTTGGTACAGAGCCTCAAGTCGGAGATGAGCGCCAGCATGGTGCGGTCGAGGGAGATCGCCCATCGCGTGGCCAATGCCTCCAACGATCGGACCGCCTCGTTCGAGGCGTCCCTCTCGGCTGCCCTCGATCCCGAGAACGTCGACCTCGAGACGGAGATGGTCAAGCTCGCCGACGAGCAGGTCCGCTACGAAGCCATGGGCGAGCTCCTGCAGAAGATGTACGGCCAGATCCGCTCCAGCATGAGGAGCGTCTGAGCATGTCCGTCGACGGGGTTCGGGGCTTGTTCCGGGGACTGGCCATTCCGGCCACCGGTCTGTCGGCGCAGCGCAAGCGCCTCGACATGATCGCGATGAACATCGCCAACGCCGAGACCACCAATACACCGGAGGGTGGACCCTACCGTCGGCGGGTTCTCGAACTGCAGGAATCGCAGTCGCTGGAGTTGCCGCAGTACTCGACCCCCACCACGCGACGCGGCGGGATCCAGGTTCCGGAGGTGCCCGAGGTACCACCCGTCGGATCGTACCCGACCATCGCCGAAGCCGCGTACGGCGTCGAGCTGGGTGAGGTCCGCGAGGTGGCCGGTGACGGGCCCCTCGTCTACGAGCCCGGTCATCCCGACGCCGACGAGGCGGGCTACGTGAGGTACCCGAACGTGGTCATCGCCCAGGAGATGATCGAGCTGATGGACGCCCGACGCAGCTACGAAGCCAATGCCACCGTCTTCGACGCCATGAAGGCCATGCTGCGTCGAGCCATCCAGATCTAGCCCATGACCTCGATCAACGGACTCGGAGGCCCCCTTCGTGGGCTCGGTCATACCGGACTGGATCGTCGGGCTCCGACCGAGGAGACCAGGCAGCGCGAGCACGCCCCGGCAGCGGGAGCCGATGCCGACCAGGCTCGCGCCGCCGCGGCCCACGCGCCGGTCGGGGAGTCCCCGGCGGCTGGGGTCGATCCCGAGTTGTGGGCCATGCTCTCGTCCGACGAGCGGGTCTTCTATCTGCGAAACGCCATGACCGGTCCGTTGACGTACGGGCCCGGCACGACGTCCCAGCTGTCGACGTCACCCGGGTCCCGCCTCGGCGGGCGCATCGACGTGAGGGGGTGACAGGATGACGCAACCGATTCGAGGTGTCGGCCAGGTCGGAGGGCAGGTCCCCATCGATCGCGGCTTGGGGCGCCCGGTGGGGCAGGCGGCCCGTGGCCAGGGCGCGTCCTTCAAGGACACGCTGGCCGAGGCGTTGGGAGAGGTCCAGGGCCTCCAGGACGAGGCCGGGGACGCGGTCGAAGCGTTCCTGCGCGGTGATCCCGTCGAACTCCACGACGTGATGGCCGCCGTAGAGGAAGCCGGGATCGCCCTGGAGATGCTCATCGAAGTCCGGAACCGCTTCATCGACGCGTACCGGACCGTCGTGAACATGCAGAGCTAACCGACCGTGCAACTGTTCGACGCCATCGGAGACTTCGTTCGACGAGTCGGTGCGCCCCGCGTCATCGGGATGCTGGTCGTCCTGGGGATCGCCCTCGGAGGGATCTGGGGACTCGTGGCGTGGGGGAACGCGCCGCAGATGGTCCCCATCATCAACGACGCGTCCCTCGAGTCGGTCACGGCGGCCCAGGCCGTGCTCGAGACCGAGGGGATTCTGCACGAGCTCTCACCGAGCGGGGCCCAGGTGCTGGTGCCGGCGGAAGAGGCCGCCAAGGCGAGAGTCGCACTGGCGGAGAACGGTGTGTCGGCCGGGCGGCGACCGGGCTTCGAGCTCTTCGACGAGCCGTCGTGGGGCATGACCGACTTCACCCAGCGCATCAACTACCGACGGGCGCTCGAGGGTGAGCTCGAGCGCACCATCGGTCAGATGCGAGGAATCACGTCGGCGGAAGTGCACCTGGCTCTCCGCGACGGTTCGGTGTATCAGCGACAGGACCAGCCCGTCGAGGCTTCGGTCCTTCTGAGTGTCCCGGCAGGCGCCCGTCCCACGTCGGAACAGGTGGAGGCCATCACCTTCCTCCTGGCCAGCGCGGTCGACGGGCTGACGTCGGAAGGCGTGAGCGTCCTGGATGATGCTGGACGCGTCCTGTCCGCTGCGTCCGAACCCAACGGGTCCCGAGGCGACCGGCGTCGCCTGGAGATGCAGCTGGAGCTCGAGGAGCGTTTGGAGACACGGGTTGGACAGCTCCTGGAGCCGTTGGTCGGCCCGGCCAACGTGAGGGTGCGCGTCTCCGCCCAGCTCGACCTGGAGCAGGTGGAGCGCAGGACCGAGGCCGTGGACCCCAACCAGCAGGTCCTCCTCGGAGAAGCCCGCTCCGAGATCGAGCCCGGCGATCCGTCTCAGGGAGCGGCGTCGACCATCCAGAACAACCAGTTCGACGTTACGCGCAGCACCGAGATCTCGACCCGGGCGCCGGGTACCATCGAGCGCCTGACCGTTGCGGTCGCTCTCAACGAGGATCTTCCCCGGGCCAGTGATCCGACGCTGGTGGCCCGCATCGAACAGTTGGTGTCCAATGCCGTGGGGCTCGACACCGGTCGCGGCGACGCCATCTCCGTCATCGCCGTGCCCTTCGAGTCCATCCAGCCCACCGTGGCGCCGAACGAGACGCCGACAACGGGCCCGCTGGACCTCCTGCGCGAGTTCCAGCGTCCGCTGATTCTCGGCCTGGCCCTCGTCCTGATGTTCGTCCTCGCGCTGCGGGGCCTGTCCATGGTCAAGTCGGCGCTGCCCGACGCGGCCCCGGCACTGCCTCGACGGGATGCACCGCCGGGCTCGCTGGGCGGTGGAGGAGCACAGCAGCTGAACGTCACCGCGGAGGGCGGAGGCGACGTCGTCATCGGCGGGCCCAACACCGCCGACGCTTCGCGCATGGTCCGGGCATGGCTGGGGGAGGGATAGGCTAGATGAGCGCCGTCGCCCGAAAGACCGCCACCCTCCGGCCCGACCGCCTCACCGGCGGTCAGAAGGCGGCCATCCTCGCGCTCGCGCTGGGCCCGGACTTCGCCGAAGCCCTCACCGAGGAGCTGTCCCAGGAGGAGCTCGAGGCCATCTCCTTGGAGATCGCCCAGCTCGACCAGGTGCCGCCCGACGTGGTCACCGTGGTTCTCGAGGAATGGCAGGAGCAGGCCCAGTCCGCCCAGTCCTCGGTATACGGTGGATTCGGAGCGGCCCGGACGTTTCTGGAGAAGACCGTCGGGCAGAACGAGACCGAAACGGTCATGAAGAGGCTCGAGACCACCCTCCAGGAGGGAGCCGGATTCAAGACCCTCCGGAAGGTCGACCCCGAGTCCCTGGCGAACCTGCTCCGGTCCGAGCACCCCCAGACCGGGGTCCGAGCCACCACGACGACCATGGTGCTGGCCCACCTCGAGCCGGGTCTGGTTGCCGAGATCCTCCAACGGCTGGAGCCTCTCCTCGCCGCCGACGTCCTGGTACGAAAGGCACAGATGGGGAAAGTCCTCCCCGACGTGCTGGAAGTCGTGGAGCGCTTCCTCGGTGGCGAGGCGTCGCTGTCCCTGTCGACGCCGCTGGCCCAGGCCGGCGGGCCGGCGGCCGTGGCCGACGTGCTCAACCAGGCTGCGCCGTCCGTGGAGAAGGAACTCCTCGAGGAGATGGCCAATCGGGATCCGGCCCTCGCCGACAAGATCAAGGACCTGATGTTCGTCTTCGAGGACATCAACCGCCTCGACGACAAGTCGACGCAGCGTCTGGTCACGGAGGTCGAGACGAAGGATCTGGCTCTCGCGCTGAAGGCGGCCAGCGACGAACTCAAGGAACAGATCTTCCGCTGCATGTCCCAGCGCGCCGTGGGCGCACTCAAGCAGGAGATGGAGTTCCTCGGTCCGGCCCGCATCCGCGACGTCGAGGAAGCCCAGAGGAAGATCGTCGCCGAGGTCCGGAGGCTCGAGGAGGCGGGTGAGATCTCGTTGGGAGGAGGCGATGACGAACTACTCGTTTGAGCCCGTCTCCCCGCCTACGCCCGACGAATTGGGTCCGGTGGAGGAAGCCGAGCACGCGGCCTCCGAGGGGTCGGTGCGCGCCCAGGGGGTCGACCCCGACAGCGTGGACGCCGAAGAAAAGCACCTGCCGGAGTTCGACGGATCGCCTCCGCCGTCGGTCGCCGGAGAGAGAGCTTCGCCGGTGTCGGCTGAAGTCGGGATGCAGCAGCAACTGGAAGCCGCGACCGCCGAAGCGCACCGACGGGGGGTCGAAGAGGGTCGCAAGGCCGAGGAAGAGCGCGTGCGCACGGCCCTCGAGGCGGTGCGTGCCGTGGTCGACGAGTTGAAGGAGTCCGACTCCCGGCGGGAGAAGGAAGCCGAGGATCGGGTCGCCGTCCTGGCCGTCGCCGTGGCCGCGCACCTCATGGCACGGGAGGTGCGCGCGTCCCCGGAGATCGTCTCGGACCGGGTTCGCCGGGCCATCGCCGAGTTCCCGGTGACCGATTCGTTGAGCGTCCACATGAATCCGGGTGATCTGGCTCTTCTTTCCAGGGGCATCGCCGGAGAGACGGCCCAGCCCCAACTCACCGCAGGCCAGCGCGTCCGCTGGGTCCCGGATCCGCAGATCCGTTCCGGTGGCTGCCTTGTGGAGGGCGGGGACCAGGTGGTCGATGCACGCATCTCAACCACACTCGAGCGCCTCTTCCGGGTGATGGTCGATGGTTGAGGCTCTCCTGGATCGGGTGCGGAGCGTACCGCGGTACGTCACCTGCGGTCGGGTGAAGCGAATCGTCGGGCTCGTCATCGAGGCCACGGGGCTCGACGCGGCCGTGGGCGACATCTGCCGGGTGCGGACGCTGAACGGCAAAAGCGAGGTCGAGGGCGAGGTGGTGGGCTTCAACGGCGACCGCGTCCTCATCATGCCGTACAGTGGCCTGGAGGGACTCCAGCCCGGGAGCGCCGTCGAGGTCATGGGGCATGCGGCGACCGTCGGTGTGGGTCGGGAGCTCATCGGACGTGTCATCGATGCCCACGGCGAGCCGATCGACGGTCTCGGTCCCATCCGACCCAACCGCCGTCGGTCCCTGGCCGGTGAGCCGTTCAATCCCCTCCGTCGCCGGACCATCAAGGAGCCGCTACCCACGGGCGTGCGTGCCATCGACGGTCCGCTGACCATCGGGCGGGGGCAGAGGGTCGGCATCTTCTCGGGGTCCGGCGTGGGCAAGAGCACGTTGCTCGGGATGATCGCGCGGGGCACCGCGGCCGACATCAACGTCATCTCCCTCGTGGGTGAGCGGGGCAGAGAGGTGCCGGACTTCCTCGAAGACGCCCTCGGGGCCGAGGGGCTGGCGCGTTCCGTGGTGGTGGTCGCCACCGGCGACGTCAGCGCGCTGCAACGGGCGCGCTGTGCCCAGGTGGCCACCGCCATCGCAGAGGACTTCCGCGAGCAGGGCCAGGACGTGCTCCTCATGGTCGACTCGGTCACGCGTGTCGCCATGGCCTGGAGGGAGATCGGCCTCGCCGTCGGAGAGCCGCCCACCACCAAGGGGTACCCGCCGTCGGTGTTCGCCTCGCTGCCGAGACTCCTCGAGCGGGCCGGTACCGACGATGTGGGCACCATCACCGGGGTATACACGGTCCTGGTCGAGGGCGACGACTTCAACGAGCCGGTTGCCGATGCCGTCCGGTCCATTCTCGACGGGCACATCGTGCTGACGCGTGAACTCGCCACGGCAGGCCACTTCCCCGCCGTGGACGTGCTGGAGAGCGTGAGCCGACTCCGGGACCGGGTCCTGCCGACCTCCAGTCAGCGGGTCATGCGCGAGATGCAGCGTCTCATGGCCTGCTATCGGGACAAGGAAGACCTCATCGCGGTGGGCGCCTACCAGGAAGGGACGGATGCCGAGGTCGACCTGGCCATCTGCATGAGGCCCACCATAGCCCACTTCCTCCGCCAGGACCCGGACGATCTCTCGGACTGGCAGCAGACCCTCGCCGCCATCGCCGACGTGGATCGGAGCGTCGACGCCACTCGGAGATCCCTCGAATGAACGACCCGAAGCGCCTGGATCGACTCCTGGATCTGCGTAAGCACGAGGAGGAGCGGCGTGCCCTCGAGTTCGTCATGGCACAGCAAGCCGTTTCCGATGCCGAACAGGCCCTGGCCGAGCTGGAAGCCCAGCGTCGTCAGGTGGAGGTCCAACTCGAACAGCCCAGCGGCGAGTCGGTGGGACAGGTCCAGACCCTCCGCATCGTCCTGGAGCAGCTCGACCAGGGAATCCGGAACGCCCGGACGGTCTGCGCTCTCGCCGCCGCTACGGCGTCGGAGAAGGTCGAGGCTCTGGCGAAGGCGAGTCAGGACCGCGAAGCCATGGAGCGAGTCCTCGGTCCACGTCGTGAGCAGGCCGAGGCGTTCCGCAGGATGATGGACCGCAAGGCCGAGGACGAAGTCGCCATGGAGCGCTTCCGCCGGTCGCAGGAGAAGGACGGATGAAGGCTCTGCTGCTCTACCTCATCATGCTCATGGGCG
This sequence comes from uncultured Gemmatimonadales bacterium, assembly GCA_937983085.1. Classification (GTDB taxonomy): domain Bacteria; phylum Gemmatimonadota; class Gemmatimonadetes; order Longimicrobiales; family Gaopeijiaceae; genus UBA2589. The sequence continues at coordinate 927 of CALJKZ010000698.1, read as the reverse complement.
GCGCGGCCGCCGGGGCGTTCGGCGTGGGAGCGTACAACGTGTTCACGGGCGCCGTCGCGGTGGAGGAAGTGGCTGAGGGCGAGGACGGCAGCGGCGAGGAAGGCGAAGAGGGTGAGGACGGAACGGGCGACCCCGACGGTTCGGCCACCGCAGTCGATGGTGGTGAGGAAGGAGTCGAGTCCGACCCCGGCGATCCCGAGCTGGCAGCTGTCGACCCCGCGGCCTCCGACGATCCCCAGGCCGGGGGAGAGGCGACGGTGGGGGCCGGCACGACGACCGCCGCGGGTCAGACCCCCGCGTCCGCCGCGGCCACTCCCGTGGTTCAGGTGCCTCCCCCCGACCCCGACTCCCTGGCCCGGTTGGCGCAGAATTACCAGCGCCTGGCCAGGATCTTCAGCGCCATGAAGCCGGATGAGGCCGCCCCGGTCCTGGCTCAGTTGGACGACTCCCAGCTCGAAGGGATCCTCCTCGCCATGCAGGGGCGCAACGCGGCCCCGATCCTGGCCGAGATGGACCCTGAACGAGCTGCAGCTCTCTCCCGGAAGGTCCTGCGAGGTAACCGATGATGACCATGCCCCTCCCCGCTGGCCCGTCGGGGCCGTCGGGGGATCCAGCCCCCGCCGTCGGGAAGGAGATGGATGCCATGATGGGACGCGCGAAAGACTCGACCGCGTTTCCGGCCGTACTCCTGGCCTTCGCCAGCCTCACCACGCCCGCTGCCGTTGCCGCCACGGATGGGCCGAAGCCGGAGACCCCGAAGACCGAAGCGTCGTCCGTAGCGCTCGAGCCCGGCCCGACCGAGTCGCCGGTGAAGGAGGACGCGTCGAATCTGTCCACCGCCTTCGCCCTCCTCGCTCCTGCCGAGGACATCGTCCGGGGGGAGGCGGGCGAGCCCCTGGCCTGCGAGAGCGAGGGGGGGCTCGCGAC
>CALJKZ010000697.1 GCA_937983085.1 uncultured Gemmatimonadales bacterium | reverse complement strand
TCTTCGACGGCCAGGTCGTCAGCGAGGACGACGCCCGCAAGGCCGCCGAGCTCAATGAGGCCGGCTTCGACGTAGCCACCTGAGCGAGAGGTGACGCCGGCGAGACGCCGGACATCGACCTGAACGGGTGGGGATGATGGGTGGGCCCGGAGCTTCGGCTCCGGGCCCTTCGTGTTTTCGGCCTCGGTGGGGCAGGCTACCTTGGCTCGCCGCGACTCCCGCCTCCACTCCCACGGTTCCATGCCATCCTGCGTCCGACACCGTCCTGCTCGCCTACCCGCGCTCCTCGGGGTGGCTCTCCTCATGGTGCCTTCCCCCGCCGTCGGTCAGAGCGCGGCCGAGGACCTCCTCACGCGGGCCGAGAGGACCGAGTTCGCAGAGACGAGCAGCTATGAAGACGTCATGGCGCTCGCGCGGCGTCTCGCCGACCTCTCGGACGAGATCCATCTGACGACGTTCGGCTACACCAATGAGGGCCGGGCACTGCCCCTCCTGGTGGTCGGCGCACCGGACGCGACTCCGGAGGCCGTTCGGGCCACGGGCAAGACAAGGGTCTACCTCCAGGGCAACATCCACGCCGGGGAGGTATGCGGAAAGGAAGCCCTTCTCATGCTTCTTCGGGAATACGCCGACGGGGCGTACCCGAGATGGACGGACGACCTGGTACTGCTGGTCGCTCCCATCTACAACGCCGACGGGAACGAACGGGTGGACCTCGGCAACCGACCGCGGCAGCACGGACCCGTCGGCGGCATGGGCCAACGCCCCAACGCCCAGGGCCTCGATCTGAACCGGGACCACGTCAAGCTCGACGCGCCCGAAGCGCGCTCCCTGGTTCGCATGATCACGGCATACGACCCGCACGTCGGCGTGGACCTCCACACGACGAACGGCACGCGCCACGCATACCACCTGACCTACTCTCCGCCGCTTCACCCCAACACCCCGGAGGCCATCGACGACCTCCTTCGAGCGGATTGGCTGCCCACCGTGACGCGCCGCATCAAGGAGAAGCACGGTTGGGACTACTACTACTACGGCAACCACACCCCCCGTCGTCCTGGTTGGTACACCTTCGATCACCGTCCTCGCTTCAACAACAACTACCTCGGCCTGCGTAACCGGATCGCCATCCTGAGCGAGGCCTACTCGTATGCGACGTTCGAGGATCGGGTGTTCGCCACCCTCTACTTCGTCGAGGAGATCCTGAGCTTCGCCCGGGAGAACGCTTCGCGCATCCGTACCGTCGTAGAGGAGGCCGACGGTCGCGCCCTGGTGGGCACGACGTTGGCCACCCGGGCCGAATTCGAACGGTCCCCCGAGGAAATGACCATTCTCCTGGGAGATGTGGTGGAAGAGCCCCACCCGTACACCGGCGAGACCATTCTTCGACGAGTCGACGTCGTCGAGCCGACGACGATGTACGAGTACGGCACCTTCGCGCCGACGGAGACGGAGACCGTACCCGAAGCCTACTACCTGTTGCCGGGTGCGGAGGCGGCCGTCGAGCGGGCCCGCGCCCACGGCCTCGCCGTCCTCCCCATGACGCCCACCGCGGACATGGAGCTTCAGCGTTTCCGCATCGATTCCACACGCGTGGCCGAACGAGCCTTCCAGGGCCGCAACGAACGCACCCTGTTCGGGGCCTGGGAGACCCGGGTCGAGTCCCTCCCGGAAGGCACGGTGGTCGTGCCGGTGAATCAGCCTCTCGGGCGACTCGCCTTCACCTTGTTCGAGCCGCGATCCGATGATGGTTTCGCGAACTGGGCCATCCTCGACGAGGCCATCGAAGCAGGACGGTATCCCATTCTGCGGTCGGTCGCCGGGCGCTGACCGCAGAGGGTCGAGCAATGAGAACCGGCGGACCCACCCGGACCGGCGGCGTCGGGGTCACCGCCTAGATCTCTTCGACCCGCTGAAAGACGTGGACGCCCCGGTCCTCGAGGTGCTTGATGACCGCGTCGAAGCACTCGGCGTTTCGTCCCACCACCTCGGGCGGGGCGAGGCCGGGCTGGTCCCAAAGACCCCGAGCCACGAGTCGCACCATGGCCGTGCACGTGTATCCGGTGGTGCGCGCCACGGACATGGTTTCCGTGTCGGGGTTGTAGTAGTCCAGGAGATTGTACGTGTACCGGACCGCGTTCCCGTCAAGCTCGCCTTCCACGACGATGCGCATGACGGTGAGGTCGGGCTCCCCCTCTTCGAACGTCCAGGCACTGAACAGGAGTGACTCGGTGACGTCCAGGGGGCGCACCGATCCCGACGCAGCCTGGACTTCGTTCGTCGAGAAGAAGCCGGCTTCCCGCAGGATCCGCATGCGGACGGCGTGACCCGGGTATCGCATGGTCTTTTCGACCATGTTCGGCGTCTTGGAGGTCTTGAGGAGCGAGCGGAGTCCATCGGTGTTGAAGGCCTCGAGGGAACCGAGGCCCGCGAAGTGGACGAGCTCGACGTCGGACAGGGCGGGGCGTGTGACCGCCACACCGTCGTGTCGCATTCGGGCCGGGCGCACGTACTCCTGGATCACGTCGACGGGCGAGAAGGGCGCCTTGTACTCCCAGGGCCACTTCCGTTCCACGGGCAGTCCGCCGACGAGACAGTGGTAGGACGTCGTGACATCGAGGTGCTCCTCGAGCCGACCGAGTACCATATTGCTGAGTCCGGGGGCGACACCGCAGTCGAACAGGCACGGTACACCCGCCTCCTCCGCCAGCTTCTCGAGGCCGAAGGCGTCCTCGGGAAAGAACGAGATGTCGACGATGGGCTTTCCTTCCTTGAGCACCCGCTCGACGGTGCGGTATCCCATGAAGCCGGGTACGGCGCCGACCACGAGGTCTGCGTCCTGTACCGCTTTCGAGACCGTCTCCGCCTTGGAGAGATCCGCCACGACGCCGTCCGCGCCGAACTCGGTGAGTTCCTCACACCGCACCGGGTCCAGGTCCACGACCAGGACATCGAAATCCTCTTCGGCGGCCAGGTCCCGCACGATGGCACTCCCGACCCGACCCCCACCAAGCACTACGATCTTCAGGGTGATCCTCCGTTCAAGCGACGACCTCGACAGCAAATCAGTCCAAGGTCGAAGGCATGTGCAAGGGGGACCCCATCGGACGTCATACGGGTCGCACAGGATGAACGGTGAGGGGAGGTGCGGACGAATGGGACCACTCGGAGCGATGAGAACGTTGTGATCGCGTGCCAGGAGCGTAGTCTCCGGAGTAGGATGATGGGATCACCATGAGCAGCATCGACTGGAACGACCTGTATCGGACGACGTTCGAGGATCTGGTCCGTTTCCTCCACCGAAAGGTGTGGGACGCGGAACGGGCCCGGGACCTCGCTCAGGAGGCGTTCGTACGCGCCCTCCAACACGAGCCTCGCAAGCCGCGGGCCTGGCTCTTCCAGGTTGCCGCGAATCTCGCCAGGGACGAGGCGCGCACGGTCATTCGCCGAAAGAAGCATCTCGTTCTGCTGAAGTCGGAAGCCGAGGTGCAGGAAGAAGGGATGCCGGATCCTCAGTCCCGTTTGCTCGAACAGGAGCAGTGGGCTCTGGTCCGGGAGGCTCTCGATTCGTTGTCGGAGAAGGACCGCGAGGCCCTCCTCCTCTGGGACGCGGGACAGAGCTACACGGAGATCGCAAACGAGCTCGGTCTGGCGGTAGGAGCCGTCGGAACGACGCTTTCCCGAGCCAGGAAGCGGCTCGCCGAAGCATACAGAGAGAAGGAGGAGGCCGATGTCGCACGTCGATGAAGGCGCGCTGCACGCCTATCTGGATGGAGCGCTGGACGAGTACCCCGCTGCCGATGCGGACAGGATCCGTAGTCACCTCGACGCCTGTGGCGCGTGCGCCGCGCGGCTCGAAGTAGAGCGACGGGTACGCGCGGACGCCCATGCCATGCTGGGCCTCGCCGCGCCGGTCGTGGATGTGCCGAGCCTCGAGGAGTTGCGGGCGTACGTCCAGCGGACGGCGCAGCAACGGAGGGGCATCAGTCGTATCCAGCGTATGGGTTGGGCTGCATCCGTGGTCGTAGCGTTGGGTGTCGGGTGGATGCTTCGGGACGGGCAACTCCAGTCCCGGGCGATGGACATCGGCGTCGAAGTCATGCCGCGCGCCGGTGTGAGCTCGTCGGCGCAGGCCCCGGCCGAGGCCTTCGGGGACGTCGACGCCGTCGAGGCGGAGGCGTCGGTCCTGGACGAGAGGGCCAGGACGGTCGCCGGGTCGGACGACCGGTCGGATGAGGTCATGCTTCAGGCCGTGGCGCCCGACGAGACTGCCGCGAGGCGTCAGGCCGCGCCCTCCGCACCCGCGGGTGAAGGCACCGCGTCCGACCCCGAGCTGTCCAAGATCATGTCGACCGTGGCGGATGCGTCGACCGAGGCGCGGCGTGCCGAAGAGGCCGTCCCGCCGCAGGAGGAGCCTGTCGTCGCCGCCCTGCTGCCGGAGACCCTCGATCGGCTGGAACAGGAACGGGATGCTCCGGTGATGGCAGATGCCGTCGCGGCGCCCGCCGACGCGGCGGTCGCCACGGCCGCCGAGGGTGAAGCCGGCCTCATGGCTGGCGAGGCCCAGCGCGGCGCGTCTGCCGACTCGGCGCTCCGGCGCAACGAGGAAGCCGGGGGGACGCGGGCCCGCGAGTCGGCGACATCGCCGTCGGCGGTGGTCGCGAACGCCGCCCGGAACGAGCCGGCTTTGGCCGGGCGAAGCGCGGATGCCGATGCAACCGCGGCCTCGCTTGTCGTCGAGGTGGGAGCATCGGACGACGAGGCCGTCGCCGAGCCGCTCCTTTCGGTGCCGGGCCACGAGGTCATCGACGTGACGAATCTCGGGGAGGGCTCGACGCCCTGGGGTGCCCGTGTCCGTCAGCGCACGGACGATGGTCGGGCCTTCGAGGTCTTCCACCTGGAGCCGGGCATCGACCCGTCCATTCTGCCTCCGCTGGAGCCGGGCGTGGGAGAGGCGACCACGGAGACTCCCTTCGGTTGGGTCCTCGTTCGGGGCGGAATGGATGAGACCGAGCTTCGCGGACTGCTCATGCAACTCTTTCCCGAGTCGCCGTGACCGCACATCCCTCGAGGTCGCCCGGCGGCGCCGCGGCGACGCCGGGCACGTTCGAGTCGATCGGCGATTCGGAGGCGCCCACCATCGAGGCGCTGTTGGAGACGTGGGACGGGGTGGGGGTCGTCGTCCGACGCGACGACCCCACGGGAGCGTGGATCTTCGTCGTGCTCGACGACGACACCCTCGGCCCTCCCACGGGGGGATGCCGGATGAAGGTCTATCCCACGCCTGCCGACGGCCTCGCTGACGGGCTTCGACTCGCCCGGGGGATGACGTACAAGTGGGCGGCCATGGACTTCCCCTTCGGCGGGGGCAAGAGCGTGCTCGCGGTCCCTCGCGCGTTGCAGGGAGAGGAGCGTCGCGGACTTCTTCTTCGCTTCGGCGACCTTCTGAACTCCCTCGGCGGTCGATACGGCACCGGGGCGGACCTGGGCACCAACGCGGACGACATGAGGACCATCGCCGAGGTGACGCCCTACGTCATCGGCGTCCATGGTCGCGACCGAGGTCCCATGGACCCGAGTCCCTTCACCGCACTGGGCGTCTTCGAGGGAATCCGCGCCTGTGTCGACCATCGCTTCGGGTCGCCCGACCTGTCAGGCCGAAGGATCATGGTGGAGGGCGTCGGTGCGGTGGGCGAGCCTCTGGCGCGGCACCTCGTCGAGGCGGGGGCCTCCGTCGT
>CALJKZ010000696.1 GCA_937983085.1 uncultured Gemmatimonadales bacterium | reverse complement strand
CGCGAGAACGGCCAAGGCCCCGACTTCGTGAAGAAGTGGCTCGCCTACGGCGCCTCGCCCCGCGCCGCCCAGTACCTCGTCCTCGGTGCCAAAGCCCGGGCTCTGACCATGGGCCGCTACCACGTGACTTTCGACGACATCAAGGCGCTGGCTCAGCCGGTGCTTCGCCACAGGGTTCTCACGAACTTCCACGCCGAGTCCGAAGGCCAGACCTCGTCGAAGCTCGTGGACAAACTCCTGGAGCACGCGCCCGTCCCGACCTCGGGGATGTAGGAGAGGTCCTTGGCCGCCCCCCGATCCTCCACTGCCGCAGGGACCCAGTTTCTCGATCCGGCCGTACTCGGTCGCATCGCGAACCTGGAGCTCCTTGCGCGCACCGTCGTGGACGGGTTTCTGACAGGCCTCCACCGCTCGCCCTATCTCGGCTTCAGCATGGACTTCGCCGAGCACCGACCGTACATGCCCGGCGACGACATCCGCCGCATCGACTGGCGGCTGTTCGCCCGCACGGACCGGCACTACATCAAGCTCTTCGAGGCCGACACCAACGCCAATTTCTCGGTGCTCCTCGATCTGTCGGCGTCCATGAGCTACGGCAGCCACTCCCTGGCGAAGATCGACTACGCCCGATACCTGGCGGCCTGCCTCATCTACTTCTCCAACAAGCAGCGCGACCGGGTGGGGCTGGTCACCTTCGACCACGAGATCGTGGACTACGTCCCACCGTCCATGAAGCATCTCGACACTATCCTGCACCGCCTCGATCAGGCGGAAGCCGGGCGCCCCGGCACGCTCGCCGGTCCCCTCCTGAAGATCACCGAGATGCTGGGGCGAAAAGGCATCCTCGTGGTGGTGTCCGACTTCTACGAGGAGCCCGATGCGGTGCTGTCCGCCATCGCGCCCCTCCGGGCCCGAGGCCACGACGTCATCGTCTTCCACGTCATGGATCCCTACGAGCTCGACTTCCCCTTCGAGGAGGCCTCGGGATTCGAGGACCTGGAGACCGGGGAGCAGATCCCCGTGATCCCCGGCAAGCTCAAGGGCGACTACATGGCGCTCATGAAGACCCACCTCGACACGCTGCAGCAGCGCTTCACCGAGAACCAGATCGACTACACGCTGCTGAACACGGCGGAGCCGCTGGACATGGCTCTCTTCCAGTACCTCCTGGCCCGTGAGCGGATGAGCAAAGCCCGATGAGTCTGGCCTTCCTCGTCCCCCTCTTCCTTCTCGGCATCGCCGGGATCGTGGTGCCCATCGTGGTGCACCTCACCCGTCGCCAACGCCGGAACGTGGTGCACTTTCCGTCGCTCATGTTCCTGCAGAAGATCCCGTACCAGGAGCAGCGCCGGAGACGCATCCAGCACTGGTTCCTCCTCTCCCTCCGCGCCCTGGCCCTCATTCTGGTGGCCGCGGCCTTCGCTCGTCCCTTCTTCGACCGGAGCTCCCTCGGGGCTCTGGGCTCGGGCGGGCCCCGCGAAGTGGTGGTCCTCGTGGACCAGTCGTACAGCATGGCGATCGGCGACCAGATGGAGAGGGCTCGGCAGGAAGCGGAGCGGATCTTCAGGGGCCTGGGACCGCTGGACCGGGCCTCGCTGGTGGGCTTCTCCCGAGGCGCCGACGTCGCCGCCCGCTCCACCTCCGATCTAACCAGGCTCAGGGGCGCCGTCGACACCCTCCAGGTCTCGTCCGCCGCCACCCGCTTCGGCCCTGCCCTGAAGGTCGCTCAAACCATCCTCGAGGAGTCGACGCTTCCTTCTGGCGAGGTCTACCTCCTCACCGATTTCCAGCGGAACGGCTGGACGGGCGACGAAGGCGTCCGCCTGCCTCCGGGATCGAGGGTCATCCCGGTTCCGCTGGGCGCCGCCACAGCCATCGACAACGTCATGGTCACCGACGTGTCCCTACCCCGGCAGATGGTGGCAGGACGCGAACGGGTCACACCGACAGCGCGTGTCGTCCGACGCGGTGGGGACGAACCACGCGAGGTGGTGGTCACCCTCGAACTCGATGGTCAGGAGCTTCAGAGCCAAACCGCGTCTTTGCTGCCCAACTCGGCCACGGCGGTGACGTTCCAACCCATCACGCTGTCGAGGCCGCACACACGCGGTACCGTGCGGATCCCCGACGACGACCTCACCACCGACAACACGCATCATTTCGTCCTGTCTCCGGGCAACGCGCTCCCCGTCCTCATCGTAGAGGCCGCTCAGGCGCCCAGCGACGTCAGTCTCTACCTACGGGGCGCCCTCGGCATCTCCGACGACGGGCGCTTCGAGGTACGCACCCGCCGCTCGAGCACCATCCGCCCCGTCGATCTGGAGGGAGTGGGCGCGGTCTTCCTCAACAACGTCCTCGTGGACGGCGGATCCGCCGAACGACTCCGGTCCTTCGTCGAAAACGGGGGCGGCGTCTTCGTGGCGCTGGGACAGGGCGCCGGATGGCCCGCCTCCGCCGCCGACCTCCTTCCCGGCACCATCGGACAGATGGAGGATCGACTCCAGGGCCGGGGTGGCCGACTCGGCTTCCTCGACTACGAGCATCCCGTGTTCGAGGTCTTCGCCGGTCCCCGGAGCGGCGACTTCACCGGCGCCCGCTTCTACCGGGCGTGGCGGATGCAGCCGGCCGACTCCGCCGGCATCCTGGCCCGCTACGACGACGGCTCGGTGGCCCTGGCGGAACTGCGTCATGGCCGGGGCCGCGTGCTGGTGTGGACGTCGTCGCTGGACGCGTTCTGGAACGACCTGGCTCTCCAGCCCGTCTTCCTGCCCTTCGTCCACCGACTGGCCGAGTACCTGGGGGGCCGCGCCGAAGCCGTCCCGTGGTTCGTCACGGGCCAGGTGGTGGACCTCGCCGACCCCGACGCTCTCGAGACGGCGGGTCTCGTTTCGTCCGAGGCGGCCGGTCTCGCCGAAGGCCTCGACCAGGTCGCCGTCCTTCCGTCCGGAGGAACCATCTCCCTGCCCGCGGGCGAAGGCCCCCGGTACCTGCCTCTGGACGAGCACGGCTTCTACACGGTTCGGCGACCGGGGACCGATCCCGACCGACCCTTCGTCATGGCCGTGAACGCGGACCTGGAGGAGTCGGATCTGGGCCGAATCGACCCGGAGGAACTGGTCCTCCAGATCGAGGCGTCGGCCGCCCCGTCGGACGGGACCCCGGCGCTGGGGGACGCCATGGAGTTGCGCAGGGAAGATCAGGAGCGGCGGCAGTCGTTCTGGCGCTGGCTCCTGGTCGTGGCCTTGGGGCTGTTCGTGCTCGAGACCGTCGTCTCGAACTGGCTGTCACGGAAGCGAGGGGGAGCAGCGGGGGGCGTCGCGGGTTAGGAAGGACAGGACACGAGCAGCAGACGTAAGGAGTAGACGGGGCGATGTGAGGACGATGGCTGGCCGGACCGCCGACCCGTAGGTTGGATAAGGCCGCACACGGAGAAGCTCGATGAAGGAATCAGAACGTCGTTTGGTGCAGAATCGGATCCTCGACGTGGTCCGGGGCGTCCGATGGAGATGGCGGGCACGGCTCGCCCTCCGGGGCTTCGTGTGGATGGCTCTCCTGACGGGTGGCGTCCTCCTCGTCTCCGCCACCGTCCTCGAGCAGATGCGCTTCGACCCGGGCGCCGTCGTCTGGCTCCGCATCGCGACGTGGGCGACGCTGGCCCTCTCCTTCGCCTTTTTCTTCGTGCGCCCGCTCCTGCGTCGCGTGACCGACGCGCAGGTCGCGCTGTACCTGGAAGAGCACGAACCCACGCTGGAGCACGCGGTCACGGCGGTCCTGGACGAGGGGTCGCGGAGTGCGTCCCCGGCCCTCACCCACCGCACGACGGAGATCGCCCTGGAGAAGGCGAAGAAGGTCGAGTACGGTCGGCGGGTCGATCAGGGCGGGCTCTACCGGTTCGCCGGTGCCCTCACGGCCATCGCGGTGCTCGCCCTGTCCACGGCGCTCCTCGGCCCGGACCACCTCCGCTTCGGACTTCGTGCCCTCCTGCTGCCCACCGTCGATGCTGCCGAGGTGAATCCGTACGCCGTGGGCGTGTACCCCGGCGACGTCACCATCGCCCGGGGCTCGGACCAGGTCGTGACGGCCTCGCTTTCGGGCTTCGAATCCGCCGGCGCGTCCATCTTCACCCGGGCCGAGTCGGAGACCGCCTTCCAGCGCCTCTCCATGCTTCCCGGACTCGAGGGTGGCTTCGAGGTCATGCTCATCAGTGTCGGAGAGCCCACGGAGTACTTCGTGGAGGCCACCGGCGTGCGGTCGCCGACCTTCACCATCGACGTCGCCGACCTGCCGTATGTCGACCAGATCAACCTGACGTACTACTACCCCAGCTACACGGGGCTACCGGCGCGGATCGTCGAGAACGGTGGCGACGTGGCCGCCCTCCCGGGAACCGTGGTGGAGCTCACGGTGGAGCCGACCATGATCGCTCCCGGCGGTCGACTCCTCCTCGACGGTGAGGAGGCCGCCGAGCTGACATCGCAGGCCGACGGTACCTTCACCGCCCGCTTCACCGTGGGCGACGAGAGCTTCTACTCCATCGAGTTGGCCCGTCAGGACAACGGTGAACTCGTCCCGGCGTCGCCCGAGTACCGCATCGACGTCCTCAACGATCTGAAGCCGTCCATCAGCTTCTCCAGCCCCGGCCGGGACATGCCGGCTTCGGCCATCGAGGAAGTGTACCTGGAGATGAGCGCCGACGACGACTACGGCATCGGCGACATCCGTCTCGTCTACTCCATCAATGGAGGCGAGGAGGACACGGTCACCGTCTTCCAGGCCCGGGGCGAGCCCATCTCGGAGGTCTCCGCGGGGCACACCCTCTTCCTGGAGGAGTGGCCACTGGAGATCGGCGACCTCGTTTCGTACTACGCCATCGCTCGCGACAACCGTGCGTCGTCGACGTCGGCGAACCGCGAGGTGGTGAGTGAGATGTACTTCCTCAGCATCCGACCCTTCGAGCGGGCCTTCCGGATGGCCGAGCAGCAGGGTGGCGGCGGAGGTGGTGGTGGTGGCGGCGGCGGGATGGAGGAACAGCCGCTGTCCGACCTCCAGCGCCAGGTCATCTCCGCGACGCACAACCTCATCCGCCAGGAGGACACGTACAGCGCCGAGGAGCTCAGCGAGAACATCGTCTCGGTGAGCCTCGCCCAGGCCCGTCTCCAGGATCAGGTGGGGACGCTCCTGCAGCGGATGGAGAACCGCGGACTCACGCGGGTGGATGCCGGCTTCAAGGCGGTGGCCGAGGTCCTTCCCCTGGCCTCCGAGGCCATGACCCGGGCCCGTGCCGACCTCGACGCAGAAGAGCTCCGCGATGCGCTCCCCGACGAGCAGGAAGCGCTCCGCTACCTGCAGCAGGCCGAGGAGACGTACGAGCGCTACATCCAGATGCAGCAGGAGCAGCAGGGTGGAGGGGGCGGCGGGGGAAGTCAGGCCGCCGAGGACCTGGCCGACCTCTTCGAGCTCGAGCTCGACAAGCTCAAGAACCAGTACGAGACCGTGCAGCGCGGGGAGCAGCAGCAGGCCGACAACGAGGTCGACGAGCTCCTCGAGGAACTCAAGGAGCTCGCTCGCCGGCAGGAGCAGATGGCCGAGCGCCAGCGACGCGCCGCGGCCCAGGGTCAGGCCGGAGGTCAAGGAGGCGACGCCCAGCGCGACCTCGCCGCCGAGACCGAGGAGGCCGCCCGTCAGCTCCAGCGTCTCGCCCGCGAGATGGGCAACCGTGAGCTGGAGGAGACGGCCCGCGACCTCCAACAGGCCGCCGAAGCCATGCGACAGTCAGCCGCGTCGTCGGGCAGCCAGGCGTCGGCGCAGGCGAACTCGGCCCAGCGGAGGCTCGATCAGGCACGACGGGAGTTGGAGCGGGCGCGGTCGGACCGGGCGCGTCGTGACGTCGACGACGCCATCGCCACCGTCGAGGAGTTGCAGCGCGAACAGCGGGAAGTTCAGCAGGCGGTTCGGGACCTCCCGGAAGCCCCGGCACGGGGCCAACGCCCCACCGTCGAGCGCCAGGAGGCGGTGAGCCGTCTCCAGGAACGGAAGAACGAGATGCACGACCGGGTCGCGGACCTGGAGCGCCGTCTCGCCGATGCCGCGAACAGCGCTCAGACGGACAACCGAGAGGCCGCTCGTGGGCTCAGCGAAACCGTGGAGGAGATCCGCGAATCGAGGATCCGGGACAAGATCCGCTACTCCCGGGGCACCATCGCCGAGTGGGACACCAACTCGGCCATCACGCTGGAACTCGACATCGAGAGCGACCTGCAGGACATCCGTGACCGCCTGGAGCAGGCGCGCCAGGGCGTTCGCTCGGCCGAGCCCAACCCTCTCGAGGAGGCCCTCGACGAGACCCGTGATCTCGTGCGTGGAGCCGAGGCCATGGAGCGCCGACTCAACGAGCCGGGACCGGGCCAGCAGGGCCAGCGCGGCGAGGGTCAGCAAGGCGAGAGCGGCCAGGAAGGGCAGCAGGGCGAGGGTCAGCAGGGCCAAGAGGGCCAGGGTCAGGAAGGCCAAGGCCAGGAAGGTCAACAAGGCCAGGAGGGCCAGGGTCAGAGCGGTCAGCAAGGTCAGGAGGGCCAGGCCGGCCAGCAGGGTCAGGAGGGCCAAGGCGGACAGCAGGGACGCGGAGGAAACGCCGACCGCCTGGGTGGCGGCGGCGGGACCGACGGCTGGGCCTCCGATCGCCGCGACGGATCACCTTTCGGTGGCGCCACGCGGGGAGACGGGCGCGAGTTCACGCCGGAAGAGATCCGTCAGTATCGGGCCGAGTTCGGACAGCGCGAGGCCCAGGCCCGCGATCTGGCGGAAGCGCTCGCCGAGGCCGGTCGCTCCATGGAGGAGCTGAACGACGTCATCGAGGCCTTCGGCCGACTCCAGGACGAGGAGATCTACGCCGATCCCGCAGCCTTGGCTCGGATCCACGAGGACATGGTCGACAAGCTCAAGCGCCTCGAGTTCATCCTTCGTCGGGACGTGGAAGGAGAGGCCGAGCTGAGGGGCTCGCTCACCGGCGCCGACGAAGTCCCGGAGGGCTATCGCGAACTCGTTGAGGAGTACTACCGGGCTCTGGCCCGCGGAGGCTCGCCGCCCGGAGGCCGCTGAGCCGCCGATATGGTGAGCGACTGAAACACCGAGAAGGCCGAGCCCCTGGTGGGTTCGGCCTTCTTCTTCGAAGCGCTTGACAAATTATCTTGTCAAGACATATTCCACCTTCGGCGGTACGATCTCGATCAGCGAACCCAATCGACGGGTCACGCGCCCCTTCTCACCCGCACGAGCCGCAGCCCCCAGGAAGCCTTCTCTCCATGCCGACCAGCCTCGCCATCCTCGACGACTCCAAACCCGCCGCGGCGGTGTTGAGTCCCATCCGACGACGGATCCTCGAAGCGCTGACAACGCCGGGTTCGGCGACGACGGTGGGCGAGGCCATCGGGCTCTCCCGTCAGAAGGTGAACTACCACCTCAGAACCCTCGAGGACGCGGGATTGGTGGAGCACGTGGAGGACCGCCGGAAGGGGAACTGCACGGAGAGGATCGTCCAGGCGACCGCCACCCATTACCTCATTTCTCCGTCGGTTCTAGGCGGGCTGAGCGCCTCGGCCACCGAACGCGCCGACGCCTTCAGCAGCGACCACCTGGCCGCCGTGTCGGCTCGCACCATCTCCGAGCTCGCCGAGCTCCGGAAGAGGGCCGCAGCAGCGGGGAAGCGGCTGCCGTCCTTCTCCTTGGAGACGGCCATCCGTTTCGCGACGCCCGCCGATCAGGCGGCGTTCTTCGAGGACCTGTCCAACCACATCGCGGGCCTCGTGGCCCGCTATCACGACGAGTCTGGCAGCGACGGCCGCTGGTTCCGCCTCGCAGTGGGCTCCCACCCGGCCCTGGCCGAACCTCCGGAGGAGAACGATGACGACGACGAATGACGGGACGCGCTCCATCGACATCGAGAAGCACGTCGATGCGAGCCCCGAGGACGTTTGGACCGCCCTCACCACCTCCGAGGGCCTGAAACGCTGGTTCCCTCTCGACGCGCGCGTCGAGCCGGGCGCCGAGGGCAGCGTATGGCTGTCCTGGGGACCGGGGTGCGAGGGCGAAGCACCGGTTCACATCTGGGACGAACCCCGTCGCTTCGGTTGGACCGAGTCGTACGGGGAGGACGACGCGGGACGCCCCATCCGCGTGGCGGTGGACTTCCACATCGAAGGGCGCGGCGGAAGTACCGTCGTGCGCCTGGTCCAGTCGGGGCTCTCCGCCTCGGCCGAGTGGGACGACATGTACGACGCGCTGAAGGACGGCTGGACCTACTTCATGTTCAACCTGGCGTATCACTTCGAAGCCCATGGGGGGAAGGACCGCAGGCTCGTGTGGCGACGCCATCCCACGTCGCTGTCGCGCGCCGAGGTCTGGGATCGTCTCACCGATGCCGGACTGGTGGGCGAGTCCTTGAGCCTCGACGGGCAGCAGCGCGCGGAGCCCGTGTCCCGCCGGGACGGCCATCACTTCGCCGCCACGCTGCCCGACCTCAACGACTCGGTCTGGTTCGTCGAAGTCGAGGGTGCCCACGTGGGGTTTTGGCTCAGCGTCTACGACCAGGCCGGCGTGGAGACGGACGGTCTCCAGTCCTCGCTGGAGGACCGGGTGACGGAGGTGCTCGGGGGCTGAAGCGGCACGCCCTCACGGCTCCAACCCGGGCGGCGGGGGTGCTAGATTCACCGCCCCGGCGTCGCGAGCGGCGCGTCGGGTCCGGTCTTTCTTCCCCGCACTTCCGAGCGCCACCCGATGTCCGGTCCGCAGTTCATCTACCACATGCATCGC
This sequence comes from uncultured Gemmatimonadales bacterium, assembly GCA_937983085.1. Classification (GTDB taxonomy): domain Bacteria; phylum Gemmatimonadota; class Gemmatimonadetes; order Longimicrobiales; family Gaopeijiaceae; genus UBA2589. The sequence goes on along the minus strand of CALJKZ010000696.1, from coordinate 853 downwards.
CTGTCGAAGATCGTCCCGCCGAAGCGGAAGATCCTCGACAACATCAACCTCTCGTTCTACCCCGGCGCCAAGATCGGTGTCGTCGGTCCCAACGGATCTGGGAAGAGCTCGCTCCTCCGAATCATGGCGGGCCTCGACTCCGACTTCCTTGGAGAGGCCTGGGCAGCCAAGGGCACCCGGGTCGGTTACCTCGCTCAGGAGCCCGAGCTCGATCCCGACCTCGACGTGAGGGGCAACGTCGAGCTCGCCGTGGCCGAAACGCGCTCCCTCCTCAAGCAGTTCGAAGAGGTGAGCATGGCGTTCGGAGACATCTCCACCGACGAGGAGATGAACGAGCTCATCGAGAAGCAGGCCAAGCTCCAGGAGCGCATCGACGCCTCAGGCGCCTGGGAACTCGACCGGAAGATCGAGATCGCCATGGAGGCGCTGCGACTCCCTCCCGGTGACGCCGACGTCACGACCCTATCAGGCGGGGAACGCCGTCGGGTCGCCCTCTGCCGGGTCCTTCTCGACCAGCCCGACATGCTCCTCCTCGACGAGCCGACCAACCACCTGGATGCCGAATCGGTGGCGTGGTTGGAGCACCACCTGGACGAGTTTCCGGGGACCATCGTCGCCATCACCCACGACCGCTACTTCCTCGACAACGTCGCCCAGTGGATCCTCGAACTCGACCGGGGCCAGGGGATTCCATGGAAGGGCAACTACTCGTCGTGGCTGGAGCAGAAGCAGGAACGTCTTCGCATGGAGGAGAAGAGCGAGACGGCTCGTCAGAAGACCCTGGAACGGGAGCTGGACTGGATCCGGATGTCGCCCCGAGCTCGACAGGCCAAGGGCAAGGCCAGACTCAACG